>CALRWX020000009.1:0-57441 GCA_943371975.1 Pseudanabaena sp. UWO311
GATTTCTTCATCCAAATCAGTCTGAGGTGGTGCAAAGCCTCTAGTTTGCAGATTTAGAGTGGTGGGTTTTACAACAGAATTTACAGGTTTAGAAGACTTTTCGTAAGTGCGCTTCATATCATTAAGCTCTAAATTCGCTGCCAACTAAAATGTATATATTTGCGTGAGGATATTTTCTCATACTTAAATCAAGATGTATATTCTTTGAAGCACACAATGACTATCAACTGAACAAGGCGGAACGCGCAAACGCTTAAGATTTCCATAAAAAAATAGCCCTATCTATTGCATAGATTGCTGATAGAGCTATTATTAAGGTAATGAAATGCTTCTCTGACTTATTTATATATAAATTGGAGAAGCTACGCAAATGCAATTTTTTAAGTTTGGTTCAGGTTTGTTGCTGTTGACTATTCTTTCTGGGGCGATCGGTCAGACTGCAAACGCTCTTCCCCTTTTTCCTGATGTTTACAAGGATATGACTGGCAATATCTATGCCAGTGGTACAACCCCCTCCCTTGCTACTGAATTTGTTTTTTCAGGGGTTACACAAACTAAATCTGTCGTCTCCAATAGCTGCGGTGCGATTTCTCTAAAGGGAAGTGCTTCTTCACCTTTACCCAGCTCACTCACAATTTTTGGAACAGAGTTTCGGATATCCGAGTTTTCTACTCAATTAAAGCCAAAATGCACCACTGGTAGTTGGGATGTGCGACCAACTGGTAATTTCAAAACTCCGTCTGGGGAAGTGGTGATTATTGGGTTGACACCGAATACAGCTATTCCTGTCAACTTTAGTGGCACTGTGGTTAAGCGACCAAATGCAAATGAGTGTGGCATCGCCAAGCTTTCTAAAGCTGGCTCTTTCACTCCTTCAGGGGCTTTCACGATTACAGGTGTTAATCTGTCTTTTAATGTTGATACGCTTGTAGTAAATGAAACCCCAGACATTTGCAAAAATGGTGTCCTGTACCGCGCTCTAAAGAGCGCTCCCCCCGTTATCATTGGTGGCTAATCTCTGAATTTTCAGAGCTTGCGAGCGCATCTTAGATTTACTCTGAGATGCGCTAATTTTTTTGCGATCTAATTCATTTAATCTAGCAATCTGCTCAATAGTCGATGATTCGCCCATACGATAGCCAATTTCAATTAGCTTAGCCCTCACTTCCTCGCGCCTAACTATTGTCGTTTGCAAGTTAGCATCATCTTTCAATTGCTCAAAAGTTATTAGTGCTTCCTCAACCTTTCCTTTCAGAGCGATCGTAATTTCAGCCTTAGTTTTTTCAAGTTGTGCAAGCTTAATTTGCAAGTCTGCATTAGCCTGAGTATTTTTAGTTTGGTTTGTATCACTAACGGCCCGTCCCGAAATAATCGTTGGCAATGCTTCAAATAGTAATCTTGAATCTAAAGGTGTGCGAATTTCACCAAAGGCTAGTGGTTTACTATTTTGCAAAAGTATGGGCGCGATCGCTGATACATAGGGTGAAATTGTTTCAAAAAATGAGCCTTGCCCTTGTACTTTCGCAAGTTTTACAGCTTCAGCAGATTGGGCGATTTGAATATCTAAAGCCTTAATTTCGGGACTATTGGCGATCGCTAAATCCTGCAATTGCTTTACACATTCGGGCTTAGCATCGAGGCAAGGTAAGTTGCCTTTGAGCATCACATCTTGTTCGGCATCTTCACGACGCTCAAGCTTATCGTCCAGATTTTCATCACTTTTTTCTGGCTTTTCATCATTTACAGAATTTCTACCAGAACGGATCGAGTTACTACTAGAACCATTGGGCTTAGCACTGTCAATATTTACACCTGATTTTTTAACCTCGGTGCGATTCTCGCGAACTACCTCAATTTGTGAAGGGTTGCGTATTAAAGGGCTTACCAATTTCAGTCCGTTGGGACTTGGTAGCATCAGATCCTTTGCCGTTTGACCTAATACGCTTATCGGACCGATCGGCAACATACAAAAACAACTCAATATCGATCGCATTATTAGTTTGTTTGACAAAACGAACCCGCTTGACTTCACTTGCATATTGCGCCCTCACTGTGGAAATTTCCTTTAACTTTTCTTCAACCAATGCGATCTTCGACTGCATATCCGCAATTCTAAATACACGCTCTTGTTCGGATCGATCGTAATCAGAGATCGCTTTTGAGTATTCTTGCAAACTACGATTTTTCTCAAGAGCATTGCCAATCTCAGTCTGTTCCGCCTCGTACTGTTTGAGCAACCGATTAGATTTTTCCGTCTCAAATTTACCCATTTCAACAGCAAGTTTAACCTCTTGAGATTTAAGCTCTGTCTCGTATTCAGTAAGTTTCGCCGCTTCATGCTCCTTTGTGCCATTGGGTAAATCACGGGCATTTAGAGACTCAATCAACTCAATTTTCTGCCTTTGCTGAGTAACCTTGTCACCTGCGGACTTAACCTTAATCCTTTGCAGATCGATATTTGATTCAATTTCAGCAAACGATTGATCTGGCAACATGGGGACTTTTTTAATATTCAATGGCTCGACTGGCTTAGCAACTGGTAGCGACAGTCTTTTGATTGTTGCCAAATAATCGGCGCGTTGCGCCGTGAGACGTTTACGCTCATCTTCACGATCGCTAATTACCTGATCTTCCTGCAAGAAATCACCTTGCTTAACCTTTAGGTCTTTTGGGTCAGAGAGCGTGAGATTTATTTTTAGTAATCGCGGCTGTGATGATTCCTTAAGGGTGGATTGGGCATTTGGCGCTGACTGCGCGATCGCATTAGGCATTTTTCCAACTAGCCAAAATCCAAAGCTTCCTGCTAACCAAGCAATTAAAATTCCTACTAGAACGCGATCGCGCCGAGACTTCTGCTTACTATCACGATGCTTAGCTAAAGTTGCCAATGCCGAAGACTCGATCCTCTCTTCTACACCATTGAGTATTAGTTGATTGGCGATCGCTTCCCCTAATTGTTCTGGTAGATTTTCATAACGAGTTACTTTGTTCATCAGATCTGACCTTAATAATGACTTTGCTATTTAGTATAAAAGAGTCCATAATTGGCTCTAAGCTTGACTTTTGAGCATTCATTAACTCAATTTGTCCACCAGAAATTTTAAATACATTGAACTTTTTTTGTTCTAATGGAAGCTTTAAGCCTTCCGCATTATCTATTAACAAAGTCCCTGAGATGTAGGCTGAGTTTGGCACAGAGACTAACCACTCAGAGACAAATTGATCTTTAGGGCTTACTTCAATCGCCTCGACTTTTATTTTCTCACCCAACCTAGTTTCTACGCTAGTAGCTCTGATTTGAGATGATTCCCCTTTTCCAATCTGGTACAAATCGCCGCTTGCATCTTTGCCAATAATCGCAGTTTCAGAAGCGGCAATGACCTTAAATTCTTTGCCCTCGATCTTTTCACTGGTGAAAAAATTTACACCCGTAACTTTTACCAATACCTGTCTGGTCGCACCATCTTTTTTAAATATATCGGCGGCGGTATCGGCACTGCGAAAAAACGATCGCTCAAACAATTCCGTAACTCCACCATTGCTTATAAATTGGCAAGAAATTATCAATAAAGCGATCGCTATTGCTAAAACCCAATATTCTCCACTAGAACCAGTTGACAACCTTGCCTTGGGATTTCCGGGTATTACTAGCCGTGAATTACTGGGATAAAACGCCGCTACTCCTGATTTGGTGAAGACATCAGAGAACCATCCAAAGAAATAACCAAGTGATAAACCTAGCCATATCTGCCATGAAAACCATAGTGCAACGGGTGCTGTTACAGCAGTAACGATCGCCGTTGCAAGAAAACTATGGGTTACGCCTCGGTGCGGAAATCTTTCCTCAAACCATTTAGCGATCGGGTATAGGACTAAACCTATATGACTCTTGGTTGTGTCCACATCGGGCAACTGTGAGGCGATCGCACTTGCTGCCAGAACAGCGGGATCGGCAGTGCCAATTATTAAAGATGTCGCACAAGTTGCGATCGCTGCATGGGTTATCGAGAACATTTGATAGCCTCCGCGACAGAAATCAAATCACCGTCCTCGGTAATCGGTTCTAGTAGGAAATCTTCGAGATCGTAATTTGGCTCATCCTCCAAATATTTAATTTGAGTTGTTGAGTAATAAATTGCGCGATCACACTGAATTACATAGACATTGACCCATTGCTCACGGCTAAACAAGTGGGACTCATCGCTATAAATGCCTTTAATCACTGAAAACTCCATCAATAGCTTTAAAATTTCGTGAGGTGTATTTATAAAGAGCCTTATCCAGTAAGTCATGCCTCAATCCTCGACTTATTACGATAGTTAGCCCGCATCAACAAAACCCGCAAAGTTATCGCGCTGACGGTTGCGATCCCGCCAATGATGTATAAGCTCTTGTCGCCTAAACCTAAGCCAATAAACCTCACGATGCTTATTAGCGATATTCCTGCAATTAAAAATGGTGTCCCATCCACATAGTCCACGCGATCGCCTTGTTCGTCTGCACCAAGATTCAACGAATGCTCGCGTACAACCCGCCGCGCCAAAAATGGATTGCCCCCACATCTTTGCTCCAAGTCCGCAATTGTCGAGGCTGGTAACTTTAAATTAATTTCCGCAGCCTCCTCCAACATGATTTCTCGAATTTGCAAACTTTCGAGCGCTCGGATATATATGCGTGGCATTTTAAAAAAAATCCCACCCACGGGCGGCTTGGTCGCAAGCATGAGTAACAGTGCTTTGCTACCGACACAATCTTGTAACCAGTAGCGCAAGCTGACGGGATAACGATGGGCATTGTCGCAGATCAGCATCACATGAGACCGCTTTAGCTCTTGTGCAATTTCTTCACGCAATTGGTCGGCAGTAAAAGGTCGTGGTTTATTACCTGAGTTATCCTCGGTATCACAACCAAGTTGATCACAAATTTCTAGCAAAGTACTTTTCGCTGATCCGCTAAAGTCTGCGATCGCCACATTCCAGCCGCGAGATTTAAAAGCAGTCCGCACCGATTCCGCAATTGCAGTTTTCCCCGACCCTTCTTCACCAATTATCAACAAACTTTGATTTGTTTCTAAAGATGCGATCGCCTGATTGATTTCCGCCTCTCGAAAATTGTCCATAAAGCCAACATTTGACAAATCTTAATGATTGTCGCATTAGTATTTACATTAGTCGCCAGCACGAACCCTTGTCAATGTGGCTATTACGGCGATTCTATTCAACCCTGCACCTGCACACCAAGACAGCGTGAACAATACTGGGCAAAGCTCTCAGGACCACTCATGGATCGGATTGACCTGCAAGTAACTGTCGCCAGATTAAAGCCTGAGGAAATGACAAGAGCATCAGAGGGAGAATCCTCAAGTGCGGTCAAAGAGAGGGTACAAACATCTCGCAAAATTCAACAAATCCGTTTTCAGGATGAAGTAAAAGTCAACTGCAATGCTCAGATGCAGTCACGGCATTTACGCCAATGGTGCAAATTAGATAATCCTTCCCGCGATCTCTTAGAAGCTGCGATTAAGCGCTTAGGATTGTCAGCACGCGCTACCGATCGCATTCTGAAGGTATCGCGCACGATTGCGGATTTGGCTAATGCTGAGGACATTCAAACAGTCCATGTGGCCGAAGCAGTGCAATATCGCACATTAGATCGTGCTACTTGAATAAAAAGTAGTGCTATCTATGCTATTTTGTGTCTTGACTTTTAGCTGTAAGATGCGACCATTTACTAAATAAGACTAAAATATGAACAGTTAAATGAATAGTTAAGCATTAAGGACTCGCAGTAAAATAAAAAATTGACTTTGTATGGCTCGACTCTGCCGAACACAAAAAAATTGTTACTTATTAAATTGCAGAACCGTTAGCTTAATTAAGTAAATAATTAGTCACAAGATTATGTTGGTAAGTTTTTTACTGACCAGCTTGATCCTAATATTAATATGTTGATCTGAATATATTGTTGAGTGAGTTGCTAGTGGAAGAATCCTATCGGGGCATTCATGTATGAGTACAGTTCTGGTGGTTGAAGATAGTGTCACACAGAGAGAAATGATTGAAGACTTACTGAAAGGTAGTGGTTTGATCGTGAAAACAGCAGGTGACGGCGTGGAAGCACTAGAGCAAATGCAAGGCACCTGTCCAGATATCGTAGTTATGGACATCGTCATGCCCCGCATGAATGGCTATGAGCTATGTCGGCGTATTAAAACCGATCCTAAAACTGAGCGTATTCCTGTTGTAATGTGTTCGTCCAAAGGTGAAGAGTTTGATCGTTACTGGGGCATGAAACAAGGTGCTGATGCATATATTGCTAAGCCATTTCAGCCTCAAGAGTTAGTTGGTACTGTCAAACAATTACTTAGAAAAGCTTAAGAATTTTGTTGCGATCACCAAAACCATGAACAATTTTTGATTGATTATTCTTGATTAATTATTGATTATTTAAAAGCAGTTCGTTAATATCATCACCTTAAGATTTTGTAAAGCCTAAAACTTATAAAGTTCAGAATATCAAAAGTTGCAATTTTGCAAGGTAGAGCTTCCCAAATTATGGTAGGAAACCAAGATTTCTTTCCCGGCATCGGACAAGATCAAGGAACTGACTTTGACCAAGGTATCGAAGCCCCCGAAGGTGAGCTACATTTAAGGTTTTTTGTAGCTTCTGGGATTGAATTTGCCTTGCCTGCAATTGGAGTTAGTCAAGTATTGGAATATGCTCCAGATCGGATTAACCCGATGCCTAATGTTTCCCCTTTATTGCTAGGCACAGTTAATATAAGGGGTAGAGTAGTTTGGGTAGGAGATCTCGGTCAGTTTTTAGGAGAAGTGACTCCCATTAATACAGATCGGGCTGAAATCTCTATCATTGCGATCGAGGATCAAGGCATGATGTTAGGTCTAGCAGTACAGCAAATTGGCGTAATGGCTTGGCTTGATTCTTCCCAGTTAACTGTCTCTAGAAATAGCGCTGATAGTATGGCTCCTTTTATTAAAGGTGAGTGGATAATGGAAGGCAGTGACCCCCTAAAACTGCTAGATCAAGTTAATATTTTACGATCAGCGCGGTGGGCAGCATAGATAATTTCGAGCAAATGGCAGCGATTTTAGGAGAAGGCACATGGCATCAAGTACACAACACCAAAAAGAATACGAAAAGGCTTCCTTAGCCTATATGCAAGGAGACTACAATCAAGCCGCCAAATTGACACAGCAGCTTGTTCAAGTATCTCCTAGCGATCCAATGTATAGGTTACTTTATGCTCATATTAATCTCGCCTTGGAACGTTATCAAGATTCTATCGCAGAATATGAAACCGTGCTGCAATTGACAGGCGATAACTCAATCCTAGAATATGCTCACAGTGGTATTGCTGCGGCAAAGGAGAGATTAGAACTAGATGAAAGCTACAATGCCAATAACTTAGAAGATGAGATTGAAAATAATCAATACTCCTACACTGATGATGGCTACAACCCACCATCAACCTTCATGCAAAGATCGTGGTCTACAGGGAATAGTAATGGGAAAGCTAATAGTAGCGAGTTTGACTTTGAAAATTATAATTCTGATATCTCAATGAATGGTGCGGGTGACTACAGTTATGGTGTCGAAACTCAGGTCAAAGGATCATCAGCCCTTAATTCCAACTATAGATCTAGTAATAATTCCAGATCAGACACCGATGTTGTCTTTATGGATGAATTTGATGACTTTGAAGACATCAGTGAGGCATCTTTTTCTAGCTCATTTGGTGATTCTGATGCAACACAAATGGCTTCAGATAGATCAATATCGGATTTTGGTAGCCAAGACTTTTCAAGTACCTCCGCACGAGCTAGCAATACCACAGCAGTAGCCAGCGCAGATATTACTTCAGGGAGATTTAATCAAGCTGGCAATGAGGCGGAGTTATTTGGGCTAAGTTCAATTAATCCCTCAGTGGGGGGGAAACGTGGCGGGGCTGAGGTAATAGCAGAGGAGTCTGAACAAAGTGGCTTATTTTCCCCTTTTGACAATATGCCCTTAAAAACTAAGACTGTGGTTACTGCATTTGCCTCAGGGCTAGTAGCGATGATTGCCGCAGGACTAGTCACAACTTTAACTACAGGCTCTATTAAAGATAATGGAACCCGTGAACAGTTACGCAATACTGGCTTGTTTATGGCAGGGGCTGCCGCGATCGCTAGTGGCTCCATGGCTTGGGTATTAGGTAAGCGATCCTCAAAACTGGTTAAAAAATCAACGGAAAACTTGCAATCTCAGTTTGAGTCAGTAATTCGTGGCGATATGACCCCACGAGCTTTAGTCTATAGTGAAGATGAGTTTGGAAAGTTGGCGACAAGCTTTAACCACATGATTCAGGCAATCGTGTCTAATACCAATGAAGCCCAGCGCAAAGCGGCTGAACAGGAACAAGCCAAAGAAGATTTACAACGTCAGGTTATCCGCTTACTCGACGACGTAGAAGGCGCGGCGCGTGGTGACTTAACTGTACAGGCTGAAGTAACAGCAGACGTACTCGGCGCAGTTGCTGATTCTTTTAACCTCACGATTCAAAACCTGCGCGAGATTGTTAACCAAGTAAAAGTTGCGGCGCGTCAGGTCAATGAAAGCTCCCGTGAAAATGAATCCTTTGCCCGTAGCTTGTCGCAGGATGCGTTACGTCAAGCCGAAGAACTTAGCGTTACCTTGAATTCAGTCCAAATGATGACGGAATCGATTCAACGTGTAGCTGAAAGCGCCCGTGAAGCTGAGCAAGTGGCAAAACTTGCTTCCGAAACAGCAATCAAGGGTGGCGAAGCAGTAGAACGTACCCTAGCAGGTATTTTCGGCATTCGGGGAACGGTTGTCGAAGCTACTCGTAAGGTCAAACGACTTGGCGAATCATCTCAAGAAATTTCTAAGATTGTTGGTTTGATTTCTCAAATTGCTTCACGTACTAATTTACTTGCACTTAACGCTAGTATTGAAGCTGCAAGAGCAGGTGAAGCAGGACGTGGTTTTGCGATCGTTGCGGATGAAGTCCGCCAACTCGCTGATCGCGCCGCCAAAGCATCGAAGGAAATTGAACAAATCGTATTGCAAATCCAAAGTGAAACTAGTAACGTGCAACAAGCGATGGAAGTTGGAACGCAACAAGTTATCGATTGGACAAAACGTGCTGAACAAACCCGCCAATCTTTAACCGATATTATTCAAGTATCCCATCGCATTGAAACCCTAGTGCTATCCATTACCGAAGATACCGTCAAGCAAACCGAGACTTCACGCACCGTATCACAGGTTATGCAATCCGTTGAGTTAACCGCCCAAGAAACATCTCAAGAATCCCAAAGAGTGTCTGCTTCACTACAAAACCTTGTAGGTGTTGCGCGTAGTCTTCAAGATTCTGTAGAGCGATTCCGAGTTGATTCAAGCGACAAAACGGGAGGTCGTTAGTACTTTACCTTTAGCTAGCTACTCATACCCTAATCTTTGAGAGGATTCTGTCATGAACTCGGAACAACAACAGCAGCGCATCATGGGTTACTTTATTGAAGAAGCCCGCGAACATCTTCAGACGATCGAGCAAGGGGTATTAAACTTGCAAGAAATCTTGGATGAGCCCGAATCAATCAATGAGCTTTTTCGTGCGGCTCACTCCATTAAAGGCGGGGCTGCCATGCTCGGTGTAGGAAGTGTTCAGCATGTTGCTCACAGATTAGAAGACTTTTTTAAAATCCTCAAAGAAAATCCGCAAATAAAGGTTGATGAAAGATTAAAGAGCTTACTTTTGGCTGGATTTGATCCCCTCGCAGAATTATTAGATGAGCTACAGTCGGGATTTAAAGTGTCCGACGAGCTAACCCTTGAGACGAACAATCGTGTCAAACCAGTATTTGAGGAATTAGAATCCTATCTTAATCAATTAGCCTCGAATCCTAGAGATTCAAAATCTTCTGAGTCATCAATTAATGAAGTAGCAGCTTTATTGGATGACTCAATGCTAGATTCTTCTCAAGAATCTGTATTTCAAGAAGAAGTTACAGTAAAAATGCGAGATATGCTGCATCTCTTTCGTGGCAATGATTCTCAAGAAAGCAGATCGCAATTACAGTTTATTTGCAATTACTTTCAAGATATTGGCAACAAATTTAAGTTAAGTAATTGGACTAATTTAGCCACACAAACAAAAAATGCGATCACCCAGCCTAGTAATTCATATCGCACACTTGCGCCTATTGTAATCAGAGAATTCAAAGAAGCACAAGATTTAATCCTAGCAAATCGTGAAGCAGAAATTTCCATATCATCACAAATTCAAAATTTATTGCCCTATCAATTTTCTGTTTCCGAAGATGATGAGATTAGTAAGATTTTCACTACAGCCTTTACCAATGTTGCAGATGAACCAGAGGTTGTGGATTTACAAGGTGTAGAAAAAATTGTAGATATCAACAGTGATAAAGATTTGGATGTATCTTTAACTGAGCAAGTAGATCAGCAATCTGCCAATGTAGATACGGTAGATCTGTTTGCTGATGATAGCAACGAAGAAACATTTGACTTGCTAGGAGTAACCCAAGATCAAATCGATCAAATGGACTGGATGGATAGTGAATATGAAATCACTGAAAACCAACATATCGATGGACCAAAAGTTGGTGCACTAGAACTAAAATCTTTAGCAGTTCTATTTGAAAATGATGATATTGATTTTGATGCTGCTTGGGAAGATATTGAGTCTAACGAAAGTCATATGTCTAGTCATAGTGCAGAGGAACTTATAAATCATAATCATGATGAGTTTGCCGATCTACTTGAAAATGATTCTGACAATTCGGTAATTTCTGTCCAGAACAATTTAGGAGTAGCAACATCTACTATAGAACAGCTATTTGGTGATTTTCCTGCTGATGAATCTGTAGTTCGAGCAAGTCAATTATCCCAAGATTTGTTTCCAGATGACATTGATTTTCTGGAAGATATTAATCTAGTGGAAATTGATATTACACCTCAATCCAGTCCTCAGTCAAATCCTATAATTGAAATCAACAATATTCAGCCAGACTCCAATAATATTGCCTCTAATTCAATTTTAGATACTTCTATAGATGAAGATCTCAGTAATTTTGATTTAGGGATTGATATCATCAATATTAGTGATAACGACAATATCATTAATATTGATGATATCAATATTAATGATGAAAACGAAGACAAAGTAGACTTTTTAGAAGGCTTACAGATGGATTCTTCTTACCAATCAATAGATAATCAGCTTTTCAATGAGCCAATTGTAGAGAGAACTAATATTGAGTCTCTATCTAGCGAAGAATACTTCTCTGAACTTGAAAGACAAAAAAAAGCTATTCCTAATAGCCTTGAAAAGATGAGTGAATCATCCGAAGCATTTGCTTTAACTTTTCCTGAAGAGAATATAGCCCTGCTAGAAGATCCATTTGCGATCGGCGAAAATCTAGCCAAAGAGTTGTTAGAATCACCACTAAGTCTCACTAACCAAGGCTTAGATACTACTGACTTAAATATATTTGACGAGCTAGGTTTTGATGATGATGAATCTGTGGTTGAAGATTTTAGAGCATCCGAAGATAGTTCGAGAAATACTGTGACAGATCGAATTGATGTGCCTAATGTTTATATTTTGGATGATTTAGATAATCATTTAGATAACGATAATTTAAGTTCTCTTGATGACAATCTTGAATTTGATAATCTCGAATTTGGCGATCTTTCGGCCCCTGTTAATGAGAGCGATGATTTTTTGTCGACATCTCTAGAATCAAATAATAATCCTAAAGATATTGAGTCTGAGTTTAAAGGCTTTGAAGGATTTACAGAGCCCGAAAGCTTTGATAATATTTCTGCTCAAGAAATTAATGATGTAGATGAATCAGGAGATTTCTTTGCTAATTCTAAAGAGGTTAAGTTGATTCCTCATAGCAGTGATTTAAATAATAATGATGGGCTAGAATATTTCTCTGGCAATGCGGAATCTGAGGGAAATGATATTACCCAAGGTAATGTTGTTAATAGTTTTGAGCAAGATTTTAATAGCGTTACTAATACCGATGGACTAGATGATTTCTTTGCTAGTTCAGGAATTACCGATAACTTATCTGAAGATTTTTTTGATGACAACTGGAGCGATATTAATATTAATGAAGAGGAGCTTAATGTAAAATCCACATCGGATAATAATTTTGATAAATTTCCTGACTCAAGATTGTCTCAAGAAATTAATTCAGATCTAGGGGATGTAATTGCAGGTGTAATTACATGTTCTAATTTTCCAAAACACTTTGAAGATATTACTTCTTTAGAAGAATCTGTTGATATAGAAGATTTGTTAGCCAATACCAATGAAGATGATCTGACTAATACAGAGAATAGTTTTGATAATAATTTTGAATTTGATGAAATGCGATCGCTAACGGAATCACAGGCTAGTCGTGAACTCGATCAACTCCTCAATCAAGAAAACGAAGATTTAGAAAATTTGTTTGCAACGGACAATCTATCAGAGCCAGAAATCCAACAAATGGATAAAAATCTGACAACGACCCAAGATAGTTTAGGGTTGGATGATTTTGTTAATAATGATGACATTACCGCAAGTACTACTATCGATAACTTGGTGGACTTCTTTCAAGCTGATGATGATTTAGATAATGTTGAACTAGTACCATCCCAATCCTTGATTAATGATGATTTTGAAATTGACGAGACCTCAGATTTAGCTAGTTTAGATGAATTTATTAGTTTAAACAGCTCTAGATCAGAAATGTCTGGTATGCCTGACATTAATAATAATGGGATAACCCAAATTTCTTATATTGAAGAGCATTCGGAAGCAGGAAAACTTAATAATATTGACGATGACTTTGACTTTGGTGACTTAGAGGCTATGATTGGTGATTCAAGTCTTTTACATGATAGTAATGAATCTAATCAATCAATGAATAATAGCTTCAGCAATGGCGATGGACAGCAGTTAGCTAATTCTGAAGACACTGATTTTGATGAACTAGAAGCTCTCTTAAGAGATAGTAGTGATTTTGATAATCTAGGGACAGATAATTTTGGGGTATCTACAAGCGATTCACAGGCTGGTACTCTCACGGCATTCATTGCCCCAAGCAAGCCTATTGATGACTTTGATGAATTGGAAAATATGCTTCAGTCAGCATTTGCTAAAGATGTTGGACCAATAAAAACAAAACCTTCTATCCGTCCCGTCTCTACTCAGCGCAAGCAAAAGTTGTCTGATTCTACTATGCGTGTCGATGTTAAGTATCTAGATAGCCTTAATAATTTAGTTGGGGAACTAGTAGTCAATCGAAATCTTTTGGAACAAGAGCAGGAGCGATTACAGCAGTTTCTTACGAACCTATTGCATCAAGTTCAATTGCTCAGTGATGTATCTCAAAGAATGCGCGATCAATTTGATCGATCGCTGCTAGAAGCTTCGCTAACAGCAGGACGTGGCCGTTCACATAACAATTCTAGTTTTGAAATTGACTATTCTAATGATGGGGTAACTTCGATTAGTAATGTTAGCAGTGAATTTGAAGGAATTGAATTTGACCGTTACAATACTTTTCACGTTCTCTCGCAGGAAATCATTGAGCTAATTGTCAAGGTTCGCGAATCAGCTTCTGACATTGAGTTTGTGGTGGGAGAAACCGATCATGTAACTCGTCAGTTAGGAACAATTACGACGCAAGTTCAAGATGATTTGAAGCAATCACGCATGGTTCCCTTCGCGCAGATAGCTGATCGCTTGCCTAGAGGTATTCGCGATCGCGCACTCAAAAGTGGTAAGCAGGCAGACTTGGAAGTCTATGGGCGTGAGACCTTGATTGACAAAGCAATTTTGGAATCGCTTACCGATCCTCTGACTCATCTTGTTAACAATGCGATCGATCATGGCTTAGAAGATCCTGCTACTCGTCAATTAGCAGGCAAAGGATCTACTGGTAAACTCACAGTACGCGCCTATCACCAAGGGAACCAAACTGTCATTTCTATCAGTGATGATGGGGCTGGGATTAGTACTGAAAAGGTTAAGAAAAGCGCCGTCGCTAAAGGTGTCCGCACTCAGGCAGAAGTCGATCGTCTTAATGATACGGAAGTTTATGCTTTACTCTTTGAAGCGGGATTTAGTACTGCGACCGAGGCGGATGAATTTAAGGGTCGTGGGGTCGGCTTAGATGTGGTAAAAACCTGTCTAGATGATATTCGTGGTATCATTATTGTGGAATCCTTGGTCGGCAAGGGAACGACCTTTACGATTCGCTTACCACTTACTCTCAGTATTTCTAAGGCAATGTTCTGCATTAGCGATCGCGCCCGTATCGCTTTCCCCGTCGATGGTTTCGAGGACATGGTGGAAGTACCTCAAAGTCAGATCATTCTTAACGAAAAAGGTCAACCCTGCTTACCTTGGCGCGATACAGTTTTACCCTTCCAACATCTATCGAATTTGCTTTCCTACAGCCGCCATCTTAGCCGTAGTAATATTTATGGTAAACAGGAAGACGATGAGCTATGTATCATTATTCTCCGCAATGATACGAATTATCTCGCATTGCAAGTCGATCAATTCCTCGGTGAATATGAAATCGTAATCAAGCAACTAGAGGGGCCAATTCCTCAACCTACGGGAATTGCAGGTGCGACAGTACTAGGGGATGGTCGCGTGATGGCGATCGCCAACGTATTGGAGCTATTTGACATTGCCAGTGGCAGATTACGCCCTTCTACTTCGGGCATAACCATCCAGCCAATGGTCGAAGAAGATGTCGCCGTCGATCCAACGGTGCTGATTGTAGATGACTCGATTACAGTACGCGAGTTGTTGTCCCTAACCTTTGCGAAGGTGGGCTATCGCGTCGAACAGGCCAAGGATGGGCAGGACGCATGGGAAAAACTCCGTGCGGGTCTGCCTTGCGATATGATCTTCTGCGATATTGAAATGCCGCGTATGGATGGATTAGATCTTCTGTCAAGATTGCAAAAGGATTCGCGCCTTAAGGAAATTCCTGTCGCGATGTTAACCTCTCGTGGAGCTGATCGCCACCGTAAATCAGCAATTCAACTAGGTGCTAAGGGTTACTTCACTAAACCCTATCTTGAAGAAGAACTCTTGAGTGCTTCAAAACGTCTCTTAAACGGAGAAACTTTACCAATTTAATTTATTGAATCAAGATTTTTGTTAAAAACAACTTAAAGCATTACTTTTAACAAAAATCTTGTAGTAATTTTGATGGGAAACTGCTGTAAGAAAAAACTATGTTGTTGAATCTCAAAATTGAAAATTTTACCTTAATCGATCGCTTAGAGATTGATC
This sequence comes from Pseudanabaena sp. UWO311, assembly GCA_943371975.1. GTDB lineage: Bacteria > Cyanobacteriota > Cyanobacteriia > Pseudanabaenales > Pseudanabaenaceae > Pseudanabaena. Next base: position 15,359 of record CALRWX020000009.1, read on the forward strand.
TATACGCAGGTCTAAATATTCTCACAGGGGAAACTGGTGCGGGTAAATCCATTGTTCTAGATGCTCTTGATGCGGCGCTTGGTGGTAAGGTGTCACCCCGAATGTTGAGAACTGGCGCAACTCGTGCCAATATCGAGGCAACTTTTTCGACCAATCAGATGATCGCGCAATGGCTAGAGATTGAAGAAATTGAGCCCCTTGATGCTGACACTCTAGTATGCAGTCGTGAGATTACAGCTAAGAGCAATCGCACCCGAGTGAATGGCGTGGTTGTCAATAAGCTGCAAATTCAAGAGCTACGCGATCGCTTAGTTGAGATTACTGCTCAAGGACAGACGATTCTCCTTAGTCAATCTGCCCAACAGAGGGAATGGCTCGATAGCTATGGCGATCAAGTATTTAATCGCACTCTATTTTTACAAAGGCAAAAAGTAGTCAAATTATTTGAGTCAAAGGAGAGGTCGCGTAAGGTTCTAGTTGAGCGTCAACAGAATGAGCGTAACCGCTTACAGCACTTAGATATGTTGCGGTATCAACTAAAGGAACTGGAAACTGCCAATCTTGATAATCCCAATGAATTAGAAAACATAGAAAGTGATCGCAATCGTCTTGCCTATAGTGTGCAATTGCAGAAGCAAGGCTATATAGTGTATGAGTCTCTCTACCAGAATGATAGCGGAAATGCTTGTGCGGATTTATTAGGGAAAGCAGAATCACTTCTCACGGATATGGTAACGCTAGATCGTGAAGCAGAGAGTATTCTAGAATTAGTTTCTAGCGCTCTTGCTCAAGTCGAAGAAGCAGGGCGACAAATCAATACTTATGTAGATCGATTAGATTCCGATCCAGAACAATTAGAATCATTCGAGCAAAGAATTAATCAACTCAAGCAAATTTGTCGGAAGTATGGCACTCTTCCCGAAGCGATCGCTTATGCCGAAAAACTACAACATGAACTTACTGAATTAACTGATCCTAGCACCTCTATTGAGGACTTAGAACGCAAGGCTGAAACAGATTTACAGGCACTACTCAAGGCTTGCAAAAAGCTTACAGAATTGCGCCGTCAAACTGCGATCGCCCTTGAACAGGCACAAATCGAAGCGCTCAAAATGTTAGCGATGGAGAAAGTTCGCTTTCAAGTGGGGATTTATCCAGCAGAAACTAGTGTTTTAGGTAGTGATCTCATCGTTTTCGAGTTTAGCCCGAACCTCGGCGAACCACTTCAACCACTAGCAGAAACAGCTTCAGGTGGCGAAATGAGCCGCTTTTTATTAGCGCTTAAAACCTGTTTTGCGAAGCAGAAAAACAAAGAAATTGATCAAGCGATCGCTTCAGAATTCAATCATGCCAATGTTGGTACAATGGTGTTTGACGAGATTGACGCGGGAGTATCTGGACGTGTTGCCCAAGCGATCGCCACTCAACTCTGGCAACTGAGTCGTAGTTCTCAGATTCTCTGCGTTACACACCAGCCACTCATCGCGGCGATCGCTGATCGCCATTTTCATGTTAGTAAAGAAGTAATTGGTGATCGAACTGAAGTGCAAATTCGTTTATTGCAATTAGAAGATCGTAAGCAAGAATTAGCTCAAATTGCTTCGGGTAAGACCTTTGAAGAAAGGAAAGATCAAGGCAAAGGGAAAAAGGTGAAAGGAAAAAATTTAGTTAAGGAGGAAACAGATAGTGCGTTAAGTCAAGCGATCGCTTTTGCAGAATCTTTGCTAGAACAAGCAGCAGCAATCAAAACTAGTATTTAAGTGCTACACCAAAAAACAGTGCCGCTTCGCGGCACTGTTTTTTGGTGATCACAAAATAGATTGGACAAAGGTGAGTGCTTCAGATCTCGTGCTAATTTTTCCTTCTACTTGAGCAAGTTTTACACTTGCTAGAAGCTCCCCAATCTTAGGACTAGGCGGTATTTGTAGTTCTTTGAGCAGATCATCACCAGTGATTAGCGCCACAGGATAGGCGATCGCATCATGGGGATTGAGCCAATGTTCTAGCCAAGGTGTAATCTTTTCTATGTCATAACCACTCGCCAAAGCCAGTGCGGTGATCACAGGGAAAAATTCTAAAGTTGTCTGAAAAAATGTATACTTTTGGCTCAGTGAAGCTTTGTCTAAAAGTTCAATAAATTGAGGCAAATAACGTAAAACCCCTAATATCCAGCGTTGTTCAGTACGACTCAATCCTAAAGGTTCCAGCGCCGTTGCACTATTAGTTAAAGCCGCTAGTTTGACAATCACCACCGCAACGCGATCGCCACCCAAAGGTTTACTAAAAAACAATTCTAGATGAGGAAATTGCTCTAATAGACTAGAAATTACGATTTCAATTTTAGTAAATCTTGGTAAATTCAAATGTTGGCTAGGTAGCCAATCTTCGAGAATCCCATCGCCTAGTGCATCAAGCATCCATTGGCTTCCATTAGAAATTGATAATAGATACCTTAATTCCGCGCACACCCGTTCAGATGCTATAGTTTTGAGTTTTGGCGCAAGTTTAATTAAAACCTGTCGCGTTAGACTTTCAATTTCAAAGCCTAACTGGGCTACCTGTCGATATCCCCGCAAAATCCGTAAAGGATCTTCTGCTAGGTTCTCAGGAGCGACCATCCTAATTCTCTTAGCTTTCAAATCCCCAATTCCATCAAAAGGATCTATAAATTTTTCTTTCCCATTCAGAGATAGAACACTTTCAGTAACTTGATGACATTCGATCGCGATCGCATTCATACAAAAATCGCGCCGCCCCAAATCAGCCTCTAAGCTATTCCCCATCTGCTGAGCAAAATCAGCCGTTCCAGTCTTAAACACAACCCGCGCAATCTGACGTTCCGCATCTAAAATCACAAATCCTGCTTTATATTTACGAGCGATCGCTTGAGCTGTTTCTACGGCTTTCTCTGGTAAAACAAAGTCTAAATCGAGATATTTACCTTGGCGATTTAACAGGCGATCGCGCACCCATCCACCCACCAAATATGCGGGTGTGGGTAAATCATTAAAATCAAAGGGAAATTCTTGCAAAATTTATTTATAGTCCACTTGAGTAAAAATTTTGATTACTTAGAATAACTTTATGTAGCAATGTAAAGTTTGCACAGGAGCTAAAAAACAAAATATAAGTGGAGGCGCAAAGCGCCTCCACTTATATTTTGTTTTTTGATTTGTCCTAGCTAACTTTATATGATCGCTGCGCTGATTAATGACTAGTTCTAAAAGCGTAACTGACTAGAATTGATCAAACCCATCGAGCCGCATACATCGGTGTAATACCAATCTCCTTTAGAGCCGTAAAGATCAATATTTTGACGCGATCGCACTACGCATAGGACATCACCATTAGGCGAAACCCTGACATTTGAGGGAGGATCAAAGACAAATGCCGAACCTGTTCTCGATTGCTGTGAATCAACGTTACAAACATAGTTGAGCATTCTTTCTGTTGCTGCTGATTGAGGTCGATTCACGGCACGTTCAGGAAAAGTTGTCCATATTCGATCTTCGCAATTAGCTTGACTTTCGACCCGTTCGCCACCTAAATAATAGACAAAATCCACACTGCGATAACTAGCTCTTGAAATTGAACAGGTATCAACATTGAGCGTTTGTCCGCCCACTGCTCTACCAGCATAGTAGTTACAAGATTGTGCTGCCGTTGGTTCACTGATCATGAGGCTAGTCGCGATCACAGTTAGTAGGAGAAGACCAGAAAATTTTCGAGGCTTCATACTTACCTCCACTTTTTTTGTGAGCATTTACTTGATTGTATCACTGACTACAATATTGAAATCCTAAAAATAAATTACCCTACTTAACAAATTTATGAGCTATGATGAATACATTAGGCGATAAATGAGCCTAGTTTGCCATTGGGATCGTAAGGGTTTCGACGTGTTAGTAGAAGCTATCCCTTGATGCAGGTCGAGAGCGGGCTATCTCTCGTAAATCAATGGCTCAAACAAGTACATGCGAACAACATTGTATCTTTCTCTCGTAAAGCAGCTCCTGTAGCAGCCTAAGAACCAAACTTTTCGGTTTCGAGGAGAAATGTATGACTCCGTTAAGTGCATTTCTCAACCAATCAACGGGTGCTGTGAATAGCTTTCTCTGGTAGGCTTTTCGCTTAAGACTTTATCAGTGCATCTTTCGTTGCTAGAGATAAATAGCAATTCCCTCCGTGAGGATCAAATCGGATAAACCTGTGAATGACTGGGAGGTTAGGCGCTAGTGCGGACGGCAGTTCGACTCTGCCCGATTCCATTAACCTAATAAAAAAGGCACTTGCTGAGCAAGTGCCTTTTTTATTAGCGCTATTATTGTGGTGTTCAGTGCAAATTACTCTAACTAGACAATGAGGTAATATTGATGCTGCAATCAGGATTAAAGCAAGTATTGCAAGGCGATCGCGCTAATAATTTTGCTAATAATCACTCTCATGAAACAGTTAGTCAGTATGAGCAAGATTTTTATGCTTGGACGCAAGAGCAATCTGAATTATTACGTTTGGCGCAATGGCAGGGACTAGATATTGAAAATTTGGTGGAGGAAATTTTATCGTTGGGTAGGCAGCAAAAGCAGCAACTCCGCAATCGGTTAGGGATTTTAATAGGGCATTTACTAAAGTGGGACTATCAACCACAATTGCGAAGTAAAAGTTGGAGAGCTACTATACGGGAACAACGTGCAGTTAAGAACCTAGAAATTTGCCTCGCGGCAAGCTTCTAGGTTCTTTGATTCGGTTCTTTGATAAAGTGCGGAGCTATGTGACACGCACTATCTCCCTACGTCTTAAGGAATGTCTTGCTACAGTTTAGGTACATACCCAAAACTTAAAATAAATTTAATTAATTAATAAAAAGCTGAAGATCCTTGCTAATCATTACGATCACCCTATTACAAGTATCAGAAAAGTATTTAAATTTTGCAGTGTTAACTTCTTGACGTTTAGATGAACTTTGCGTCAAACTATCTAGTAATTAACTAACTAGAGCCAGCATGGAAACTCTGGAATTCATTATTTACCCAGATGGTCGGGTCGAAGAGCGTGTGACAGGCATTGTCGGTTCTAGTTGTGCTGATGTGACAGCAGCGATCGAAGCACAACTCGGCATAGTGGCTCACCGAGAGTTAACTTCTGAAAATTTTGCTCAACAGCCACTTACATGTCAGTCAGCTACGCAACTCGATCGCGTGTCAGATACGGGCGCTTCCAGATTTAGTCAATGGTAATAAAGACTTGAAAATCCAAGTTTTCAATTTATCGACAAATTAAAAAAAAATTAAATTTCATCCATTTCTCATTTATTGACCACTTAGATCGAAGTCAGGATAAACACCATGTCACATTTTAGCCAAGTAAAAACCCAGATTCGTAGTTTAGAACCCCTGCAAAAGGCTCTCACTGATTTAGGAGTCAACTGGAAGTCAGGTGGATCACCCATGCGTGGTCATCAAGGTGCTACAACCGAGGCTGAAGTGGTAATTGCCCAAGGCAATGGGTATGATGTGGGCTTTCAGTGGAATGGTTATGAATATGTCCTAGTTGCTGATATGCAGTTTTGGCAACAGCCTTGGACTGTTGAAAGCTTTTTACAAAAGGTAACTCAGCGTTATGCGATCACCACTGTGATGAGTGAATCTAGCAATCAAGGTTTTGCCCTTTCTGAGCAACAAGTCCGCGAAGATGGCTCAGTACGTCTAGTGCTTCAGCGTTGGAATGGATAATCTACCTGTTCACATAGCAGAATATATAGCAACATCTGTGGTTTTAGAGCCAGATATCAGTGATCATTCTGGCTTTGAGCCTGAATTGGGTGGTGAATTGCGACAAAATGCAATATTTGTCGATGAAACTGTATGTATCGGATGTGGACATTGTGCCTATACAGCTAGTAGCACCTTCTTTTTAGAACAAGAATATGGACGTGCAAGGGTAATTGCTCAAGATGGTGATGAAGAAGATTTAGTGCAGGAGGCGATCGATACATGCCCAGTGGACTGTATAGCTTGGGTTAGCTACAATGACCTCAACAAGCTAGAAGAATCGAGAAAACATCAGACCATCAGAAACTTAGGAATTATTGGTGATGGATCTGCCTTAAGACGTTCCATTAGCCAATGAATACTCAATAAAAAAGAGGAGATGCAAAGCATCTCCTCTTTTTTTTAATTAGTAACGGTTACGACCGCCACCTGAAGGACGACCACCGCCGCCCTTAAAGCCACCTCTGCCACCACCAAAGGAGTCAGAGCTTTCGCGGGGCTTAGCTTTGTTCACCTTAAGTGAACGACCCATCCATTCCGCTTCATCGAGTGCTTCGATCGCCGCATCTTCTTCCTTTTCGTCAACCATTTCGACAAAAGCGAAACCACGGGGACGACCTGACTCACGGTCAATGGGTAAATGGACACGAGTGATTTTGCCATATTCTGCAAACACGGCTTTCAAATCATCTTCTGTAACCTCATAAGAGAGATTACCAACATAAATAGACATAATACTTGCTTCAACGATCAGAGATGTGTAGAGATAGAGATTTCGGAAAGAAGACTGCTACGATGAAACAGAAGACAACTGTCAATACTGAAAACAAACATTGCGATCAAGAAATACTCATCCGCATATATTCTAGCGTAGTCATCTTCAATTATTTGATTATCTTGAAAATATTTACGCTAAATAATTAGATCGTTTAATTAAGCACAGGAATCATAGAATAATTTTTTGCTATAAATCCACTATAAGTATTGTGGATAGTCGATTTCACTAAAGTTGCTACAACACCTATCTACGATAATTTTAGCCTCTAAAATTTCAAACAAAAGAGTGCTGTATTATACGATTGTGACAAATTGAAATAAATTTATTTGCAAGAGCATTTATGATCGACTAATCAGTTTTAAAAAGTATCTAAACAATAAGAGTACTTTTCAATTTGTCATCTGCATTTAGACTTTATTAGAAACTTTTAGATTTAGTGCGATCAACTGTAGATTGATCCCATTAAAAGCAAAAAGCGCCCCATTAGGGCGCTTTTTGCTTTATAGAAGCAAGATTCTATCTATTGTAGATATTTACTTTTTCTGTTTGTAGAGTTGTACCAGCTTTTAAATCAATTGATAGCGTCTTTGTCAATGCATTAGCAATCCAAGTATCAATCGCATATTTGCCACCGCCATAAATCGCAAAAAATGCAAAACATACAGAGTAAAGCAAAGACAATTCAAGGGAGGGAATGGAGAATCCACTAGTCAAAATATGATGATAGTTGGCTACCAACATCGTTATGAATAGACCTAAAGCAGCTGGTCTAGTCAAAAAGCCTAAGGCTAATAGTGGAGAAGCAACTGATTCGGTAATTGCCGCACAGTAAGCAAAAAATATGGGAAATGGTATACCAATAGCCGCCACATAGGATTCTGCAAAATCAGGTATATCACTAAGCTTATCAAAACCGTGATGTACCATGACCGTACCGAGAACAACCCTCAGAATCAACAACGCTCCTTGTGTTAAAGAAATAGGTGCTGAGTCTGAACTTAAAATGAGGCGACCAATTGAAGCAGCAAGGCGGATGGTATTATTCATGTCAGCGCATCTAGTTAATAAAAGTTAATTAATTGAAATAATTTATGACATATATACATTAATCTTAACTAATCTTAACACAAGAAACTTGGATGCCCCCCTTGCAAATCCGAAAAAATACAACCTTGTGTAGCGCTCCTAGTCTTTTGGTTATGTTACGATCGCAAAACAATCTCTGTGTATTGCCTCTCACATTCAATTCAATATTTCTTAAATTCTTCTTAGTCGTCTTCATAGTAATTTTTTAGAGCGAAGCTTATGTCTGCATTGCCTGCTATTGCCGTCCTTGCGATTCTGATTTTGGTGCATGAACTCGGACACTTCATGGCTGCTCGTTTACAGGGCATTCATGTAAATCGATTTTCGATTGGGTTTGGACCAGTTCTATGGAAATATCAGGGCAAACAGACGGAATATGCGCTGCGGGCAATTCCCCTCGGTGGCTATGTGGGCTTTCCAGATGAAGACGAAGATAGTGATATTCCTACCAATGATCCTAACTTGATGAAAAATCGTCCAATTATTGATCGGGCGATCGTCATTAGTGCAGGGGTGATTGCTAACTTTGTGTTTGCTTACTTAGTTTTATTAGTAATGACATTAAGCGTTGGTATCGGCACGGTCGATCAACCGGGGGTAAGAATAAGTAAGATCCTTGAGCCAAATGCTCCTGCGGCTGTGTCTGGACTGAAATCTGGAGATGTAATCTTGTCGGCTAATGGTACTAATTTTGATACTAGTTTGACGACTTTGGATCGCTTTCAGACCTTAATTGCCAAAAATGCTAGTCAAACAGTAGATTTGCAGGTAATGCGAGATGGCAAAGTGCTACAAGTGCCAATTTTACCTGAAGGTAATGATGGTAAAGGGCGAATTGGCGTAAGGCTAGATTTTACTGGAAAACCCCATCGTCGGGCTGTGCGGAATATCGGGGAAGCTTTTGATAATGCAACTCAGAGCTTTGAGCGCTTGGTTGTAATGACTGTTCAAGGATTAAAGCAACTGGCTACTAATTTCCAAAATACGGCTTCGCAGTTATCAGGTCCCGTAGCGATCGTGGCAATGGGGTCAGAACTCGTTAAATCCGATGCGGCGGCACTATTTGATTTCACGGCAATTATCAGTATTAACCTCGCGATTATCAATATTCTGCCTTTACCAGCCCTTGATGGCGGTCAATTGGTATTTTTAGCGATCGAGGCTCTGCGTGGTGGCAAGCCCTTACCTGAAGAACTACAAAATAATGTTATGCAGGGCGGTTTAGTAATTCTGCTGGGCTTAGGTGTGGTGATGATCTTCAAAGATTCATTTAATTTGCTCCAACAGAGCGGGCTAAGTCCTTTGTAATTTTGTCAATACAAAAAGGGGCGCTGTACAGCGCCCCTTTTTGTATTGGCAATTACTAATGCAAAGTTTTTTGACAAATTCACGCATAATAGATAAAGAAATAATAAGTTTTTCGATCAACTCGATACATCACCCATGTCTCTTCCCATCCGCAACGTCGCCATCATCGCCCACGTCGATCACGGCAAAACCACTCTAGTAGACGCACTTCTCAGACAGTCTGGCGCTTTTCGTGAAGGTGAAGCCCTTGTCGAATGCGTGATGGATTCTAACGACCTAGAGCGTGAACGCGGCATTACTATCCTTTCCAAAAATACCGCCGTTAAATATAAAGATACGCTAATCAACATTGTTGATACTCCTGGACACGCTGACTTTGGTGGCGAGGTTGAGCGAGTACTTGGCATGGTCGAAGGTTGTTTGCTGATCGTTGATGCCAACGAAGGACCAATGCCCCAAACGCGCTTTGTGTTGAAAAAGGCGCTCGAAAAAGGTTTACGTCCATTAGTCGTCATCAATAAAATTGATCGCGAATTTGCCGATCCCCATGTCGCAGTCAGCAAGGTTCTCGATCTATTCCTCGAACTTGGCGCAGACGATGACCAGTGCGATTTCCCATACCTTTTTGCATCAGGTATGGGCGGCTTTGCGAAGGAACAGCTTGAAGATGAAAGCAAAGATATGAAGCCTTTGTTTGAAGCAATCCTGCATCATGTATCTCCACCCGTCGGTAGTGCTGAAAAACCTTTGCAGTTGCAAGTTACGACCCTTGACTATTCCGAGTATCTTGGTCGGATTGTAATCGGCAAAATCCACAACGGTACGATTACTGCTGGGCAACAAGCTGCCCTCATTTCTGAAGATGGCACAATCACTAAAGGCAAAATCACAAAGCTTTTAGGCTTTGATGGTCTTAAGCGGGTTGAATTGCAAAGCTCATCCGCAGGAAATATCGTTGCAGTTTCAGGTTTTGCAACCGCTAATATCGGCGAAACCATTACTTGCCCCAATGAGCCTTCTGCTTTGCCAATGATCAAAGTGGATGAACCTACTTTACAGATGACTTTCTGCGTTAACGATTCACCATTTGTGGGTCAAGAAGGTAAGTTGGTAACAACTCGTCAAGTACGCGATCGCCTATTGCGCGAACTCGAAACCAACGTGGCGCTCCGTGTCACCGAAGATCCCGAATCTCCTGATCGCTTTGCCGTAGCTGGACGTGGTGAACTGCACTTGGGTATCTTGATCGAAACCATGCGTCGTGAAGGATATGAATTCCAAGTCACCCAGCCTCAAGTTATTTACCGTGAAATCAACGGTCAAAAGTGCGAGCCTTACGAAGCTCTAGTTCTTGATGTGCCTGAAGATGCTGTAGGTGGATGTATTGAACGGCTAGGTCAGCGCCGCGCCGAAATGATCGATATGCAAATGTCTAGTACTGGACGCTCTCAACTAGAATTTGTCGTCCCTGCACGTGGCTTGATCGGTTTCCGTGGTGACTTCATGCGGGCAACCCGTGGCGCTGGCATCATGAACCATAGCTTCCTCGATTACCGTCCATCGGCAGGCGAAATTAGCGCTCGTCGTAATGGCGTACTGATCTCCTTTGAAGAAGGTGTGGCAACTGAGTTTTCTTTAAAAAATGCTGAAGATCGCGGTGTGTTCTTCATTAAGCCCGGAACTAAAGTTTATAAGGGCATGATCATTGGTGAAAACAATCGCCCTCAAGACATGGACCTGAACGTTTGTAAGAGCAAGCAGCTTACCAACATGCGAGCGGCTGGTGCTGATGACATCGTGCAGTTGCAAGCGCCCATCGAGATGAGTCTTGAACGAGCGCTTGAATATATTGGTCCTGATGAAATTCTTGAAGTTACACCAGAATCTATTCGTTTACGCAAGATGACCAAGAAATTTGCTAAGCGCTAGAATTCGTCAACAAAAAAAGGGGGCGCAGAACGCCCCCTTTTTTTGTTGATCGTTATATTTGCTAAACTGTTTTTTAGAGTTTTTAAGACTATTTTCATAGTAATTTACCTATGCATCAAGTTGTCCTTGAACTATCTGGCAGTCGTAAAGTCCATGTTATTTCTGAACATGAGACTAAAGAGGAAGTGCTTGATAAGTACATTAAACTAGTAGAAGCAAATAAGGGTTCGCCAATAACGACAAAGGGGAAATATTCAATTCGCAAAAAGCCAGAATAGTTTCCATCTTTAAATAACTGTTTTGTACCAATTTCCAAAAGTGTGTTCATATTTTTGGAAACTAAAAAACAAACCCAATAAAGTTTCCAAAACTAAATATGGCTACAGTATTTTTAGTTTTGGTATTATTAGCATTTTGCTTGCCTCTTTATCGTCAAACTCCACCTCATGCAATTATCCGAATGCTATCGACTCTTAGGCGTTCCCCGAAATGCAACCTTAGATGATATCAAGGTTGCTTATCGTCGTCTTGCTCGTAAATATCATCCTGATGTCAATCAGAATGATCCGACGACGACCGATAAGTTTCGACTAGTGCAGGAGGCTTACAAGCTTCTTAAGGATGCTGATAAAGAGGATTTGTCTAAGGAGTTATTTGCTAAACATAAAGCTGATATGGCGCGGTCGCAGTCTGTCCCACCACCACCTAAACCAAACGCTTATAACAAACCACCTCAGCCTCATCCCACCATCAAAATTGAGGTAAAACAGGTTAGTAACAAGGTTGATCCAATTAGTAGCAACCCTGAATTAAAGCTAAAACTAGATATGTTGCGGCGCGTGCAAGATTTGCTAAAGCAAAAAAAGTATGTTGTGGCGATCGCAGTTGTGGAAGGAATGAGCGAGAGATTTCCCAATACTCCAGAGGTTATCCATTGGCAAGCAGTAACTTACCATCGTTGGGGATGTGAATTAATTTTGAATGGGAAGTTACGCGAAGCAGAAATTTATCTCAATAAGGCTTTAAATACCGATCCTAAAAATCGCGAATTGGCTTTTGAAGTGAAACGCGATTTAGAAAGGGTACAACAACTCAAACCTAAATAATAAAGGCGGCACTTTGTGCCGCCTTTATTATTTAGGTTTCTTGAACTTTTGCGGCAATCACCTTCGCAATCTCCCGTAAAGCTTTGGCTGATGCAGACTCAGGATGACCTAATACAATAGGCACGCCGCGATCGCCACCTTCGCGCAGACTAATTTCTAAAGGTACGCAACCGAGTAAATCTACACCAAGCTCATCGGATGCTTTTTGCCCACCACCAGAGCCAAAAATATCGTACTGCTTATCGGGCATATCAGGGGGGATGAAATAGCTCATATTTTCGACAATGCCCAAAACAGGAATACCCATATTTTGGAACATTCTTAAACCCTTGCGTGAATCTAACAGGGAAACTGTTTGTGGTGTGGTCACAATTACAGCTCCAGCCAATGGCACGGACTGGGTGAGGGTTAACTGTGCGTCACCAGTTCCGGGAGGCATATCTACAATCAAATAATCCAACTCGCCCCAGTTAGCTTGATAGAGAAACTGTCGGATCACACCATTGAGCATTGGTCCACGCCAAACTACAGGTTGATCCTTGGCAATCAAAAACGCCATCGAGATCATTTTTACACCATAGTTAAAGGCTGGTTCGACCACATCCGCTCCATTTTCCGCCTTGATGACCTTGACTTGAGCCGATTCCATGCCCAACATTACAGGCACATTCGGTCCATAAATATCCGCGTCGAGAATACCTACCTTAGCCCCCATATCCGCAAGAGCTACGGCAACATTTACAGCCACTGAGGTTTTACCCACACCGCCTTTGCCGCTAGAGATGGCAAGGACATATTTGACACCTTCAATACCTTGCAGGCTATTGGTAGGAGGTGTTGGTGTAGTGATCGTAGGACTATTGGCGATGACCTTTACCCAGACATCCGTAACTGTAGCGATCGCCTTAATCGCGGTTTTACATTCTTGAATTAATGGATCACGCTTAGGACTATTGGGATCATTTAGTAAAAGTGTGAAGCTGACTACCCCATTCGACTTAATGGCGATATCCCGCACCATCTCCAGTTCGATAATGCTTTTTTGGCGATCGGGATCGATAATGGATTTTAGGGTCTCCTGAATCGCTTGCAAATCATGTAAATCAGCCATAGATTTAGAAAATTCAAAAATTGCTTAATATTGCTAAGATTTCATTAAAGCCCAAATAAGAGCCAAAGTTGTCGATAAAGATTTATGCTTATGATGAAATATGCTCTTACAGTAACGTTTAAGTATTGCTTAACCTTACTCATCAAAATAAATAAACCCCTAGGTCAGTAAAAAATTCATGAGTAATGCAGTAAAAGTTATACAACCTTCAGGAAGACTTGATGTCACGACTGCGGCTGAATTTCGTCGTCAAGTCAATGATATTGCGACATCAGCAACATCTCCTAGATATTTACTAGTTGATCTGCAAAAGATTATATTTATGGATAGTTCAGGTCTGGGAGCTCTTGTTTCGGCTTTAAAATCAATTCGGAATAGCAATGGTGAAATGATAATCTACGGCGCTAACGATCAAGTTCAAATGCTATTTGAACTAACTAGCATGACTAAGATTTTTAAAATTTATTCAACACTTGACGAGTTTAATGCAACTTTAAGCTAATAAACTTATAGCGCTTTGTTCTTTACTTAAAACCCATATAAACTTTAAAACGGCTTGTTTTGCAAGCGGTTTTAAAGTTTATATCGCATGTTTTCCTCCTTACTCTAATTCTCCTAAGATATCAAGTGGGTTCCATAAGAAATAATCTCAGGTTCAGCTAAAACCTGGCGATCGCCACACATTGCTCGCAACTTATCAACGAACATAGAAGTTTCAGCAAGCAAGGTCATATTTTCATAGGCTGAACGATAGGTCTCAGAATACTCAACTTGGGATCTAGTTGAATAGTCATTGGGAGGAGTAGTTGTTCCTGAAGATTCAGTTAGACGACTAGGATATTTTGGCCGTGGAGCTTCAACAAGTGGTTGTGGTTTAGGTTCAGAGACTTGAGGTGATTCAGACACTTTCACAACTCCACCCAGCATGGGACGACGAGGAAATGGAAGTGGAGGATTGAATGCTTGTAGCGGCGTAAATGGAGTAATTTCTGTAATAGGAGTTTCGTGATTAGAAGTACGGGGAGGCGTGTAGTAAATTCTATCTTCATAAATCACCGCAACGTCACCGCATACTAAGCGTTCAAATTCATGGTTATAGCGGCAATTGGTTTCACCTTTGCGTTCCCACAGTTGCAAAATTTGATTAACTGAAACTACTTTATATCTTCCTCGAAATAGTGATTCGATTACAGCTTGACGCACCCACTCAGGTTTAAAATTTTCCCATGTACGAGTTAAATCTTGGATGGTATAGCCACCGAGATCAAAACTATAATGCTGTAGCAGGGCGATCGCAATGTCCATGGGGGCGCCGATAGCTCGAATTATCTATCACCATCTTACATTTAAATCCGAAAAATGGGAATCCCAGCCCAAATGAATGAAGGTGGCACTTCGTGCCACCTTCGTTCATTTGGGTTAAGTAAAAGCTCTATGTTTGACGGGCTGTCTTTTGACTGCTTAAGCAAGTAACGTCATGATGTGTTCAGACTAAAAATTTAACTCGACTTTGCGGCTAAGCCGCGTAGGGCATCAGCTAACGCTTTGCCCTTATTTTTCGTTGTTTTTTATTGCATATTTTCAGGATAGATTTACGATGAAACGCATTTTTTCGATTTTCGCGATCGCCCTCACCATGTTGGTAAGTCTTACCTTCGGACAGCCTGCTTTTGCAGAAGTATCTGAAGGCGCAAAGATTTTTAATAATAATTGCGCTCAATGTCATGCAGGCGGTAGAAATAACGTAGTTGCAGCTAAAACTTTGAAAGCAGAAGCTTTAGAAAAGTATGGCAAGAACACTGTTGAGGCAATTACTTTGCAAGTTACCAAAGGTAAAGGTGCAATGCCTGCTTTTGGCAAAAAACTTACCCCTGAGCAAATTAATCTAGTGGCTAATTATGTCCTTGAGCAATCTGCACAAGGTTGGACTAAGGGCTAATATCTAGCAATCCGAAAGTGCTTTGTTCCTAAACCCAAATCAAGAAATTTTATAAAAGTATCGTAAAACGACACTTTTATAAAATTTCTTGTACTTCGTTTAGTTTTTAAAAGAGCGTCTAGGGCGCTCTTTTAAAAACTTCAAAAATCTATAAAAACTAAATTATCTTCTAAAGTTGTGTCTAAAATTTTTACCTTACTGTCTTGTGGCACAATTTGCTTAATAGCTAGTGCTGGCGGGATCGCGCAAACGGCTAATCCTAGTGCTATCTCTGAAATTTCCAATCCCAATGGTGAGTTAGTTGGAACCGCGACATTTACCCAAACTGTATCTGGAGTGAAGGTCGCTCTCACAGTGAAGAACTTAACTGAGGGAGAACATATGGTACATCTCCACGAAAATGGCAAATGTGACGCGCCAGATTTTAAAACAGCAGGTGAGCATTTTAATCCCAAATCGGATCAAGATAGCGATCATAGTCATATGCGTCATAAGCATGAAGAGCACAAGCAAAAACCTGCGGGAGATTTGCCAAATATTTGGGTTAAACAAGATGGCACTGGCTCTCTGAACGCAATCTTACCAGCATTAACCTTAGGTTCAGGAAACAACTCATTGCTAAAAAAAGGTGGCACAGCGATCGTGGTACATGCAGGTGCAAATGGAATATCAACTATTCCCAACGTGGATTATAAGACTCGTATTGCTTGTGGGATAATTAATCGCCAATAAGAGTATTAAAATCCTCTAACGCAGGATTTTAATACTCTTAAAGCGCTTTGGGCTAGTATAAAAATTTTTCTTTATCTAATAAAGCCTCAATAGACTGTATTGGTTAAAAAAATACATAACTAATGTTAGAAATAGCTTCTATTTTATTAAACTTAAATCTATCTAATGCTCCTAATTTAGATTCTCATAGGCACATGTTTTTGCCTGTTCGGATTGCTCACGAAGTAAAAACCTCCCAAGAAGTTGGCGGCACAATTCATATTGAGCCCAATGACCGCCCTATTGCTGGGCAAAAAACACGCATCTGGATAGCTCTTACAAAACGGGGTGGTGAGATTATTCCTTACGAGAAATGTAATTGTCGAATGGAAGTGCGATCGCTAACAGATCGAGGCATTAAATTTACGGTTGCAGATTCTTTGTCAATTATTGATCGCTTTTTAGGTTTACCAAGTCTAGCAGTCACATTTCCTCAAGTAGGAAGGTATGAACTGAAGCTCATCGGTAATCCTAGAGGCAACGCAAGCTTTGATTCCTTTGAATTGCTATTTACCACCAATGTTGGTAGATAGGTAAGGATGGGCGGCGCGAAGTGCCGCCCATCCTTACCATTAGAAAGATTATGAAAGCGTAAAGCGCTATAGAAAGAATGCTGGATTTATTGCTGGTAGCAGCGTTAGGTTTTTTAGGGAGTTTCGGACATTGCGTGGGAATGTGTGGCCCCCTAACGGTTGCTTTTTCACTTTCAGGGAAAGAAAACAATCCTAAAGGTAATGCTCCTAATTCTAGCAGTTGGCAACAGCACTTATATTTCCATACTTTGCTTAATATTGGCAGAATTTTGAGCTATGCAATTTCAGGGGCTGCCATTGGCGCGATCGGCTCAGTACTTGTTGCGAGTGGACAATTTGCAGGAATTGAGAGCGATTTGCGGCGCTGGCTGGCAATTTCAACAGGAATTCTCTTAGTTTGGATGGGTATAGTTAATATTAATCCTGATGGATTGCCAAATATTCCTTTTCTCAATCCGATGGCAATGGTGGCTCTGCATCAACGCCTTAGTAATGCCATGATGAAATTATCGTTCTATTCCCATCCGATTACTCCTGCATTATTGGGGATGACATGGGGCTTGATCCCCTGCGGATTTCTCTACACCGCACAAATCAAGGCTGCTGAAACTAGTAACATGACGCAGGGAGCCTTGACGATGTTAGCCTTTGGGCTAGGAACTTTACCATCAATGCTTGGTATCGGTGTATTTGCAGGACTACTCAGCCGCGATCGCCGCAGTCAGTTGTTCCGTTTAGGGGGATGGATTACTCTCTCTATTGGCATCCTTACCCTATTGAGAACTAGTGATATGGTGGATTATACGGGTCATGGAGGGTTGATTTTACTCATTATTGCCCTACTCGCTCGTCCCCTCAGTCAGATTTTTAAAACCTTTGCCTCACTGATGACCTATCGTCGGGTGTTCGGGATGGGGGCGTTTGTTCTATCCCTAGCGCATACTTTTCATAAAATCGAGCATACTTTTCAATGGAACTTTGATGCTTTATTTTTTATGATTCCTCAACATCAAATTTCTATTTGGATTGGCGCGATCGCGCTCGCCTTAATGGTTCCTGCGGCGCTCACTAGCTCTGATTGGATGATAAAAAAACTAGGTAAATATTGGCGCTATATACATTTACTATCAGTTCCAGCACTCATACTCGCCTCAATACATACCATCGCGATCGGTTCTAATTATCTAGGTGCAGTAGATATAACACCTAAACACTGGATACTAACTGGTCTATGTGGATCAATTACAGCATTTACATTAATCCTCAGACTTTGGAAACACAAATAAATGAAGGCGGTGCTTTGCACCGCCTTCATTTATTTGTGTTTCCAAGACAAGAGCTTGTGTTGAATTTTAGCTATGCTCAGTTACTTATTTCCATTTTCCATAAAATATCAAACTGTAGCCAATTTTGAGATAATTAAGATATTAAAGCGTTAGTTGAGATTATGGCTATATTTGCTGCTGTTCAAACCCCCGAAAAAGTTAAAGACACCGTACGGGAAGTAGTACGCAAACCTTACCCAAAATATAAGGTCATTGTGTTAAACGATGATTTCAATACCTTTGAGCATGTTTCTACTTGCTTGCTAAAATATATACCCAATATGACCGAGGAGCTAGCTTGGGAATTAACCAATCAAGTGCATTTTGAAGGCCTAGCGATCGTCTGGGTAGGTCCCTTGGAGCAAGCCGAGCTTTATCACGATCAACTGAAGGGTTCAGGATTAACGATGGCTCCTCTGGAAGCTGAGTAAAGGTGATCCATTAGTATTGCTTAATTTTCGGACAGGAGATCAGTGGTGATCGCCTGTCCGAAAATTGAAGGCGATCGCTCCCATTGTATTTAAGCGCGATCGCCAAACAATTATTTGTCTTTGCGATCACCGATAATCCCTCGGAAATCACCAACGAAGCAAATCATTAGTTAAGCGGCGACCATTAACAGTTTTGTAAAACTTGATCAGCCGTTAACTGAAGTACAGGAAATATTGGCGAAGCGATCGCCAGATCACCTTCATAAACTCTCTCTTCATAAAATCCTTCCACCCATTCCAATATTGTCACTTTTTGCGCGATCGCATCGACAATCCAATATTCAGCAATACCCCTCACCGCATACTCTGTACGCTTATAGCGATAATCTCGACTGGCTTGATTGGAGCTGACCACCTCAACTACTAAAAACGGTGGTGGCATATCCAGCAATATTAGCGATCGGGTTGCTCCCTGCATAGAGATCGCCAATTCTTCAGAATAAACCACTAAATCAGGAATACGCACATTTACCTGTCGGCTATGCACCGCTATTTCCGTTTTCATTCTCAGGCGATTAGCAGAAATTCCTAGTTGAGAAAAATAGATCAATAGAAATACAGCAATCAGTTGATTAATTTCACTTTCTGAAGACACAGGAATTAGTTCTCCATTTTCTAACTCATATAAAGCATCAGTCCCGTCATTATATTCGAGGAACTCCTCAAAGGTGATTTTTTTGGTAGTTGCAACAGTCATTGTTATAGCTCCAATGGTTTTGCTTAGATTAATTATCACCGATCGCATCGATAGTTATTACTCTCAAAATGGTATGTTAATGAACCTGACTCTATTTGAGCTTTAAATGTAAGTAATCTTTTCTAACTCTGAAATAACATGGTTGATCATAATCATCAAGTTTATATAGCTCCTAAGATTGTTCAGCACTATAGCCAGCTAAGCCAACTACAACCTGCTGAACAAACCATTCTCGATCTTTTTCACAATGAATGGTCAAGCATAAAAATGTTAGATATTGGGGTAGGAGGAGGACGCACTACCAAACATTTTTCTAGAGTTGTTCAGGAATATATTGGAATTGATTATTCTGAAGAGATGATTGCAGCTTGTCAAAAACGTTTTCCTTCTCAATCAAGTCTATTTCAGATAGTCGATGCTAGAGACATGAGTCAGTATCCAGACAATACTTTTGACTTTGTTCTATTTAGCTTTAATGGCATTGACGTTCTTTCCCATCTAGATCGATTACAGATTTTACAAGAAGTCAGCCGAATTGGAAAATCGGGAGGGTATTTCTTCTTCTCAAGCCATAATTTACAAGGATTAGAACGAGAGTTTAACTGGCAAAGTCACTTCAATCTAAATCCTTTCAAAACCTATATCAATATGATTATGTTTGCTCTGTTGCGATTCTTTAATCGTTCAGTTTCTCTAAAGCAGATTAAAAATTCTAATTATGAAATCATTCAAGATGAGTCTCACAACTTCCGTTTAAAACAGTACTATGTGAGACCGCAAGAGCAAATCAATCAACTAAAAGCAGATTTTGACATTATCAAAATATATTCTTGGCAAAGTGGCTTAGAACTTTCTACTCAAAAAGATTTGAGAGCTAATACTGATATGTGGCTTTATTATCTCTGTAAGATTAAATAAACTTTGTCCAGCGCTTTGCACTTTCTTAAAACCTAATTGTAAATTTTATAATCGATAAATATCTTAACAATATAGAAATTTGCATAAAAGCCTTGACTTTATACTGTGGTATAAGGTCTAAGCTTGTAATTGTTGGAAGAAAAAACAAGGATGGCAATGCTGCAAGTTGGTGAAGTATCTCGCAAATTAGGTCTGAATCCTCAGACACTCTATTTTTATGAGCGTATTGGATTAATCCCGCCTCCTCACAGAACTGAATCTGGCTATCGCCTGTTTAGCCAAGAAGATGTAGATCGACTTGCTTTTATCTCTCAAACCAAATCAATGGGGCTAAGTTTAGATGATATTAGAGAAATCTTAGTAGCCAAAGAAGGAAATTCGCTAACTTGTCAGACAGTTCATGATTGTCTCCTTAAAAAAGCTAGAGGGATCGAAGAAACGATCCAACAATTGCAGATTTTATTGGATGAACTCCACCCACTCATTAATCACTGTCATCAGAATATTGAATGTCAAGATTGCTCTAGTCCTCACGAATCCTGCGCTGTGCCTAATGATGCACGCTATGAGTTTCAGCAAGCTTGTAGTTCTTGGCAAGGACTTGATGAGGTTGAGAAAGTTATAGCGATAAATTGACAGGTTTCATGACTTATTCTCTTCTTTTCATCAAATTCTACTATCAAATATTTAGCACAGCTACTTTCAACTATGACGAGATTATTTTCAGACATCACACCTTCATCTCCTAAGCAAACCTTAGAACCAAGAGAGATTAGTTGGATATCAGTCGGATTTTTTGCGATTGTTCATGGTTTAGCACTTTTAGCTCCTTGGTATTTTTCATGGTCAGCTTTAGGCACAATGATCCTATTGCATTGGTTCTTAGGAAGTATTGGTATCTGCTTAGGCTATCACCGTTTATTGAGTCATCGCAGCTTTCAAGTCCCTAAATGGCTAGAATATGCGATCGCCTTAATTGGAGCAACAGCCTTGCAGGGAGGCCCAATCTTTTGGGTTGCAGGTCATCGCTTACACCATGCTCATACTGAAGATGAAGAAAAAGATCCTTACTCTGCAAGGAGAGGGTTTTGGTGGAGTCATATGTTATGGATGATCTATCCTAAATCTGACTTTTTTAATCCAAATAAGTATCGTAAATATGCACCTGATTTAGCTCGCGATCCTTTCTATATGTGGTTAGACAAGTACTTTATTCTATTACAGATTCCTTTAGCAGTTGGATTGTATCTTATCGGTGGTTGGTCATTTATTATTTGGGGAATGTGCTTGAAGTCAGTCTTGCTATGGCATAGCACTTGGTTTATCAATTCTGTTACGCATATGTGGGGATATCGCACTTTTGAGACTAATGATAATTCCCGAAATCTATGGTGGGCAGCGATCGTCACCTATGGTGAAGGTTGGCATAATAATCATCACGCCTATCCTAATGTAGCAAAAGCTGGCTGGCGTTGGTGGGAAGTTGATGTTACTTGGTGGGCAATTCAATTTCTAAGAAGCTTGGGTTTAGCCACAAAAGTAATTATGCCGCCTACAGCAAAAGGCTAAATAAAAAAAGCCTCGCAATGCGAGGCTTTTTTTGTAATCAGAAAGTCAAGAACTACTTCAAGATATTGGTTACAACACCAGATCCAACGGTACGACCACCTTCACGGATTGCGAAACGCATTTCTTGTTCAATCGCGATAGGGTTGATTAACTCAACAGTTACCTTAATACGATCGCCAGGCATAACCATTTCAGCATCACTACCATCATCAGCAGTGAAGCTAACAATGGTTCCAGTTACGTCAGTTGTACGCACATAGAACTGAGGACGATAGCCAGGGAAGAAAGGAGTCTTACGACCACCTTCTTTTTCGGTCAAAATATAAACTTGACCCTCAAACTGGGTGTGAGGATTGATCGACTTAGGCTTAGCCAAAACAATGCCACGTTCAATATCAGCCTTTTGGATACCACGAAGCAATAGACCTGCATTGTCACCAGCAAGACCCTCTTCCAAGCTCTTCTTGAACATTTCAATACCAGTAACGGTAGTGGAACGAGTCTCTCTGATACCAACGAGTTCAACAGTATCGCCAACTTTGACAGTACCACGCTCAATACGACCAGTTGCAACAGTACCACGACCAGTAATCGAAAATACGTCTTCAACTGCCATCAAGAAAGGCTTATCAACAGCACGCTCAGGAGTAGGAATATAGGCATCTACCGAATCTGCCAAAGCCCAGATTTTATCTACCCAAGGATTTTCACCACGGACAGTTTTCGGGTTAGCTGTCAAAGCTTCTACTGCTTTCAATGCTGAACCACGAGTGATGGGAATATTGTCGCCATCAAAATCATAGGAGGAAAGCAATTCACGAACTTCCAGCTCAACTAGCTCAACTAGCTCATCTTCGCCTTCCATTTGGTCTTCTTTATTCAAGAACACCACCAAGTTAGGTACACCTACCTGACGAGCAAGCAAAATATGCTCACGAGTTTGAGGCTCAGGTCCATCAGCCGCAGATACAAGAAGAATTGCTCCGTCCATTTGGGCAGCACCAGTGATCATGTTCTTCACATAGTCAGCATGTCCAGGACAGTCAACGTGAGCATAGTGACGAGCAGCAGTTTCATACTCAACGTGAGCAGTATTAATGGTGATACCACGCGCTTTCTCTTCAGGAGCTGCATCGATTTCATCATATTTCTTACCTTTAGCCTGCCCTACTGCGGCTAAAGTCAAAGTAATTGCAGCCGTCAAAGTGGTTTTGCCATGGTCAACGTGACCGATTGTACCGATATTAACGTGGGGCTTGGTTCTCTCAAATTTAGCGCGTGCCATTTTTCTTAATTATCCTTAACGTTGGTAATTGTTACTCTAGTTTATAGAGTATTTTGGGTAATTGTTACTCTAGTTTTATAGAGTATTTGTAGATGTAGAGTACTTTAGAGGACTACTCTTTGCCCTTGCTTTTAGCAATGATAGCCTCAGCCACATTCTTTGGCACTTCTTCATAATGGCTAAATTCCATCGAGAAGCTTGCTCTACCCTGAGTTGACGAGCGCAGGTCAGTCGAGTAACCAAACATCTCAGACAAGGGAACTTTTGATTCAATCTTCTTGCCAGAAGGGGTATCATCCATACCCGCGATGTTGCCACGACGACGGCTAAGGTCACCAATAACATCACCCATATAGTCCTCAGGGGTTTCTACTTCAACCTTCATTACAGGTTCAAGCAGAATAGGTTGAGCCTTCATTACAGCTTCTTTAATTGCCATGGAGCCAGCAATTTTAAAAGCCATTTCTGAAGAGTCAACATCATGGAAAGAACCATGTACAAGGGTAGCTCTAACATCAATCAGGGGATAACCCGCTAGAATTCCTGATTCACAGGCTTCCTTCATACCTTGTTCTGAAGGCTTGATGAATTCCTTAGGAATAACACCACCAACAATCTTCGATACGAATTCAAATCCTGTACCAGGCTCAGTAGGTTCCAAATTGATCACAACGTGACCATATTGCCCCTTACCACCACTTTGACGGGCAAATTTACCTTCAATGTCGGTGACAGCTTTACGAATAGTCTCCCGATAAGCTACTTGAGGTGCACCCACATTAGCTTCGACGTTAAACTCACGCTTCATCCGATCAACGAGAATTTCAAGGTGAAGCTCACCCATACCAGAAATAATCGTTTGATTAGTCTCCGAATCTGTTGCCACACGGAAGGTGGGATCTTCTTCAGAAAGGGATTGTAGAGCCTTGGATAATTTTTCCATGTCCTGCTTTGTTTTCGGCTCAACAGCAACAGAAATAACAGGCTCAGGAATAAATAGGGTTTCTAGGACGATTGGGGAATTGTCATCACAAAGAGTATCGCCAGTAAAGGTGTCTTTGAGTCCCAATACTGCTCCAAGATCACCTGCTCTGAGTTCATCAACTTCTTGGCGATCATCAGCCTTTAATACGATTAAGCGGGAAATACGCTCTTTCTTATTCTTGCTAGAGTTAAGAGCATAAGAGCCTTTCTTCAAGACTCCAGAATAAACACGTACAAAGGTTAGACGACCGTAAGGATCAGACATGATTTTGAAAGCAAGTGCAGACATTGGTGAGTCATCCTTGGCTTCGCGAATAGCTTCTTCCCCATTAGCGAGCAAACCTGTAACTGGTTTGACATCACTAGGTGCAGGAAGATAATCAATAACGGCATCTAGTAAGAGTTG
The DNA here is from genome assembly GCA_943371975.1 of Pseudanabaena sp. UWO311. Lineage (GTDB taxonomy): Bacteria > Cyanobacteriota > Cyanobacteriia > Pseudanabaenales > Pseudanabaenaceae > Pseudanabaena. The sequence goes on from CALRWX020000009.1 coordinate 39,366, forward strand.
TACGCCTTTATTCTTGAAGGCAGAACCGCAGGTCATCGGAACGATCTTGCCGCTTAAAGTGCCTTTACGTAGTCCTGTCCTGATTTCATCTTCGGTAAGTTCTTCGCCTTCAAGATACTTTTCCATAAGAACATCGTCAGAGTCAGCTACCGATTCAAGGAGCTTACCATGCCAATCATTAGCTAAGTCAGCTAGATCATCAGGAATATCTACTTCATCAATATCTTTACCTATTTCGTCTTTATAGATATAGGCTTTCATTTTGACGAGATCGACAATACCTATCAGCTCCGCTTCGCTACCAATAGGTAGTTGGATGGGCACAGCGTTTGAACCAAAACGAGCACGAATTTGCTCCCGTACTCGCAAGAAGTTCGCACCCATACGATCCATCTTGTTAACGAATACAAGACGAGGTACTTTATAGCGATCAGCTTGTCTCCATACAGTTTCTGACTGAGGTTGTACACCACCCACAGCACAGAAAACGGCAACTACACCATCAAGCACACGCATAGAGCGTTCTACCTCAATAGTGAAGTCTACGTGTCCAGGTGTATCAATGATATTAATACGATGGTCTTTCCAACTGGTACTGATTGCGGCAGCAGTAATGGTAATACCGCGTTCACGTTCTTGAGCCATCCAATCTGTGGTTGCGTTTCCATCATGGACTTCACCTATTTTGTGAACAACGCCAGAATAGAACAGAATACGTTCTGTAGTTGTGGTTTTACCAGCGTCAATATGCGCCGCAATACCTATATTGCGTACCTTATCTAAGGCGATAGCTCGTTCCACAATAGTTTCCTCGTGTTTGTCAGGAATTGAGAATTTATATTAAGAATAGTATAGCGAGGTAAGCTACGGTTTAGAAACGTTAATAACGGTAGTGAGCAAAGGCTTTATTTGCTTCTGCCATTTTATGAGTTTCTTCACGTTTACGGATGGTTTGACCAGTTTCGTTAGCGGCATCGAGTAGTTCATTAGCTAGCTTGGTAATCATGCTACGTCCAGCGCGGGCACGAGAATATTGAACTAACCAACGAAGAGCCAGTGCAACTCCGCGATCAGTACGGACTTCCATCGGTACTTGGTAAGTAGCGCCACCAACACGACGAGCTTTTACTTCAACTAATGGGGTTGCGTTACGAATTGCACGATCAAATACTTCTAGAGGTGGGTTGCCTGTGCGTTCGCCAATGGTATCAAGGGCTTTATAAACGATATGAGAGGCAACAGAATGCTTGCCGCGTGACATTACACGACGGATAAGCATACTAATAAGACGGCTGTTGTAAACCGAGTCGGGGGGAGTTATGCGCTTTGAAGCTTTCGTTCTACGGGACATTGCGGTACTAAATTCACCTTATAAAATGAATTGCTAATTTTACTAAATGGCTATTAAAGAGCCTTTTGCAGATAATTGTTACTTCTTCTTCTTGCCAGTGCTTGCGGCTGGGGCTTGACCTGGCTTAGGTCTCTTCGCGCCATACTTAGAGCGTCCTTGCTTACGATCCTTTACGCCCGAAGTGTCAAGAGTGCCACGAATAATGTGATAACGCACACCTGGTAAATCTTTTACACGACCGCCTCTGATCATCACAACGGAGTGTTCTTGGAGGTTATGCCCAATCCCAGGGATGTATGCTGTGACTTCAAATCCAGAAGTCAGGCGTACCCGTGCCACTTTTCTAAGTGCAGAGTTAGGCTTTTTGGGTGTTGTAGTGTAGACGCGCGTACATACTCCCCTGCGTTGAGGACAACTTTTTAGGGCAGGAGACTTTGTTTTTGTGTTTATGGTTTGGCGCTCACTGCGGATGAGCTGTTGGATCGTGGGCATAAGTGATGATTTGGTATATCTGCGGCTGTGTATTCTAATCAACAGCACATAATTATAACAAAGTAGATCTCACAAAGTCAATTTTTATAACTTAATAAGCTTTGTTATATTTATGTCGGCTGTGGCGATCGCTGTTTTGTGGATGTTCTATCTGGACAGCGTATAGACAAAATAGCAATATAGGCAAAATTAACGATAATTCACGATTCGGGCAAAGCCTGCTGGGTCAAGGCTTGCTCCGCCAACTAGCACACCATCAATTTCAGGTTGCGCCATGATTTCGTCGATATTATCTGGTTTGACGGAACCACCATATTGAATTGTAACGTCGCGGTTTTTTAGTTTACTACGAATTAGTCCAATTACACGGTTCGCTTCGATGGATGCACAGGTATCTCCTGTCCCGATCGCCCAAATTGGTTCATAGGCAATGATCAAATTATTTTGGTCAATATCAACCAGATCAGCAGCTAACTGCGAAAAAATCCAAGACTCGGTTTCGTTGGCATCACGTTGCAGCTTACTTTCACCGACACAAAGGATTGGCGTAAGACCATGAGATTGGGCTGCTTTGAGACGTTTATTCACAGTTTCATCAGTTTCGCCAAAAAACTGCCGACGCTCACTATGACCGATGATCACATGTTTAATACCTAGCTCAACTAGCATTGGCGCAGAAATTTCACCTGTAAATGCACCGTTTTCTGCCCAATGGACGTTTTGAGCGCCAATACCAAGGTTTGATTGACTAAGAGATGGCACAACTGTTTGTAAGATGCCAAGATTTGTATAAGGAACGCAAATAAGGATTTGCCGTTCAGCGATCGCCGTCTGAGGCGAGGTTGCCTTGAGATGAGCAGGAAATTCCGAAAAAAATGTTTTGGCTTCGGACTGGGTTTTATACATTTTCCAGTTGCCGGCGATAACGATTTTAGGCAAGGCTCGTTTACCCCTAAATTAGGATTATAAAATTAATAAATTGCTGTTTATTTTACCGAAAAATGACTCATAAAAACAAAAAGTGTCGCTTTGCGACACCTTTTGTTTTTATCCCCAAAAACTGAATGAGTCTAGCAGAAGGCTGCCAGACTCATGTCTTAAAGTAATTCAATTAAAGTTTCTACTAGTGGTTTACTGAAGCGTGTGAGTATTGAATAAACTATACGCTGTAGCCCTTTTCTTTTAAGCCAATGAAGTTTGTCTCGTCGTCGCTAGGAAATCCAAAAAATGAAAGACATCGCGATAGAAGTTTAGGAGACCATGTTTGCAATACAGGCTATCGAAGCTATCAATATTACACCGACCTTTGGAATAAGCACTGCCCCGTAAAGATCGAAGAATCGCGGGGAGCAACAAAGCGTCAATCTGTAACATTGACTTTTAACTCTTTTGCTTACTTCCTCTGCCTATCAAAATTAAACCCTCAACAGGTAATCTGGACTTGCGGTTGAATTAAGTTACTCTGTCTCTTGTGCTATGTATACATCTTAAACCAAGTGGTATAGAGAAATACCATTCCTTTACATAAATTTACCAGTTTTCTAAGTTTTAATGACTATTAGCTGATCAGTGCAATTACTTTAGAACCTGTTTGATGAGCTATGGTATTGATCCCAAGTCTGCCAATGAGACCTTTTATCCCAACTAGGTCAATTGTATTTAATCATGCGTTCTAACATGACTCAATAATTTGTCTTGTAATTTTTGTAATTCTTGATTTTCATTAACCCATTGGACGGTGACTTTACTTTTTACTTTAAAACTAGACGTACATGGAATTGTGATAACTTAGAGTACTGCAAACAACATTTTAGAGATATTTTCGGCAACGAGCTAAACTCCACGCTCCTCGAAATGTTGCCCTAGAGATCCCAAACAAGCTTATTAATATGGCAGACATCACAACTCAACAAATTCAAGAACTCCGCGCCAGAACTGGTGCAGGTATTAAAGACTGTAAAGCAGCTCTCGTCGATTCTGAAGGCGATTTCACCAAAGCAACCGAATACCTCAGACAAAAGGGCTTAGCCTCTGCTGTCAAAAAAGCAAGTCGCGCTGCCACAGAAGGTATCGTTCATAGTTACATTCACTTTGGTAGCCGCATTGGTGTACTCGTCGAAGTAAACTGCGAAACCGACTTCGTAGCTCGTCGCGAAGAACTCAAAGACCTAGCTGACAGTGTAGCTAAGCAAATTGCCGCCAGCCCCAACGTAGAATATGTCAGCGTTGCCGATATTCCTGCCGAATTTGTCGAAAAAGAAAAACAAATCGAAGCAGGTAAAGACGACCTTGCCAGCAAGCCCGCCGCCATCCGCGACAAAATTGTGCTTGGTCGTATCGAAAAGCGCCTCAAAGAATTGAGCCTAGTCGATCAGCCCTATATCAAAGATCAAAGCATTACCGTTGATGAATTGATTAAGCAAACGGGCGCAAAACTAAGCGAAAACGTTAAAGTTCGTCGCTTCGTGCGCTTTGTTGTCGGCGAAGAAGTTGGTGCTGAAAAGTCTGAAAATCCTGCAGAATAATTAGACTTCTCATACCCTGTCTATATTTTAGGGTTTAGCCCCCCCAGCACCCCTTAAAAAGTGGAAGAATATTTATCCCCTTTTTAAGGGTAATTGGGAGGGGAATCTCTTAATAACAATGTTTTGAACCATGCCAATGCTAGTGCGTATTGATAAAGATATTCACAATATTCAAGAGTCGATCGCTGATGTACTTAGTCGCGTCGATGTAATTCATTTTGAATATGCTAAGGCGATCGCACAGGCAGTCCAGCAACAAATTTTGCTAACTGTATTTAAATTCTGTACTCAAAAATGCCCTGACGCATTTCTCGCGCTATCCCTAGCTAAGCGTCAGCAATTACAAGAAGCTCTGCGGGAAACAATCAAGACTCTTTGTAAGCAGATGCAAAAAACTCTTGAAGAATGCGATCGCGACAGCCGCACTAATCAAGAAGACCTCGATGCACTACTTAGCAAACTCCTAAATGAAAGCATCACAACCCTAAACCAGCTTTTAGTCGAGCATAAAGTTTTAAGCCCCGTCGATAATCAGACTCAAGATGATCAACAAGATGATGAAAATGTCCAAATGAGCATTCGTCTTGCTGAAATTGAATTTACCGATCGCCAGATCATGTCCTATCGTAGTGAACTGCGTGTTTTATCAGCAAGACTGGCATATCTGCACAACGAACTAGAAAAAAAACATCAACAAAAACGCATTGCTGAAGCCGAATTAGCATGGCGATCGGCATGGGTAGAATCATAAATAAAAAAAGGCTGAAGGCATTTTTTATTTATGATTTATAGAAAAAAGCTATGACTAAAAATCGTGTAGTTTATCGAGAATTCGGCGCACCAGAAGAAGACGATACCGATCATCATGGGGTTGATTTACCACCGCAACAACAAAATATCCGTATCCAAGCCACCCGACGAGGTCGTGGGGGTAAGACCGTCACTGAGATTACAGGCTTTCAAACAACACCTGAGAATTTAGCAAAGCTGACCAAGCAATTAAAAAATCAATGTGGTGCAGGCGGCACGGCGAAAGATAAAGCGATCGAGATTCAAGGCGATTGCGCTCAGAAAATATTCCAAATCTTAGTGGGTTTAGGCTACAAAGCAAAAGTAAGTGGGGGTAAATAAAAAAAGACTAAAAGTCGGCGGTGCTTCGCACCGCCGACTTTTAGTCTCTATATAGTACCCATAAGTAAATACTTATGGGTTAGGGTATTTTCATTTAGAGAAATCTTTGCAATAATCATAGAAATTTAATTATGGTTTTTTGCAAATAAATAGAGTTTATATGATAAATAACTGGCTGGACACGATCTGGCTGATTCCCTGCTATTCCCTGATAGGAGCGATGCTATCGATCATCTGGTTTCCCGCGATTACTCGCAAAACGGGACCAAGACCAGCAGGCTACGTCAATATCTTGATGACATTTTTCTCCTTGGTTCATGCGATCGCCGCCTTGACCGTAGCTTGGGGACAGCCAGCCTACTCACTATCCTTTCCTTGGTTAGCAGTAGGGGGGCTAAACTTTACCATTGACCTACAGATTTCTGATGTGAATATTGGCGCGATCGTTTTGATTGCAAGTATTAACCTTCTAGCTCAGATCTATGCTGTGGGTTACATGGAGATGGATTGGGCATGGGGACGCTTCTTTGCTCTGTTAGCACTTTTTGAAGCAGGAATGTGTTCCTTAGTAATCTGTGATTCCCTATTTTTTAGCTACGTTATTCTCGAAATTCTGACCTTAGGAACCTATCTCCTCGTTGGTATTTGGTATAACCAATCCCTTGTAGTCTCAGGAGCGCGAGATGCCTTTTTAACTAAGCGTGTCGGTGACTTATTTCTCTTGGTTGGTGTCGTTGGTTTACTTCCTTTAACTGGAACTTGGAATTTTAGTGAATTAACGGAATGGGCTAAAAGTGCAGATGTTAATCCAACTACAATTACCCTAGTCACCCTAGCTCTAATGGTTGGTCCTATGGGAAAATGCGCTCAATTTCCCTTGCACCTTTGGTTAGATGAAGCGATGGAAGGACCTTTGCCCAGTACGATTTTGCGTAATTCCGTAGTTGTGGCGACGGGTGCTTGGGTACTGATTAAACTACAACCTTTGATTGCACTATCGCCAATCACACAACAAGCAGTTATTGCGATCGGTTCAGCCACTGCCCTTGGGACTGTTTTGATCTCCATTGCTCAAATTGATGTCAAGCGATCGCTGTCTTATTTAACCAGTGCCTTCATGGGACTAATATTTATTGCTGTTGGTGTCGGCGAAATCCATAGTGCCTATACTTTGATTTTGGCTCATGCCTTAGCGATCGCATTACTCTTAATGTCTATTGGGAGCATTATTTCTAACACCATTACCCAAGACCTCACTTTAGTTGGAGGCTTATGGAATCGTCGCCCCATATCTGGTCTGTGTTTTTTAATCGGCATGTTAGGACTGATTGCATTCCCTCCCTTCGGCGGATTTTGGGCTATGCAAGATTTGATCTCCCACCTTTGGGAAAAGAATGCCACTTTAGCAGAATTATTGCTACTGATTAATGGATTGATTGCCTTTAGTTTAATGCGTGTGTTTGGACTGATTTGGGGAGGTAAACCCAAACAGATGACAGAAAGATCCGTAGAACCTCTATGGCTAATCGTTTTGCCAATGACTATCCTTGCAGGGCTAGTTTTACATACGCCACAATTACTCACAACTTGGGGAATTATCTCCGACTGGTCAATCTTAATTAAGCCTGATGCTTTACTCCTCACAGGTTCTAGCATAGTTGGTCTAGCCACAAGTGGATATCTGCATCTCAACGATAAAGTTACCAAACCGATTCAGCTGCCTTGGCAAGGACTCCAAAATTTCTTTGCCTTTGACTTCTACACTCCAAAACTTTATAAGGTAACAATTGTGGGCTTAGTAGATGGCATATCAAAGCGGATGTATTGGTTCGATCGCTTTTTTGTGGATGGTGTGGGCAATCTCTTTGGACTAGTTACCCTTTTTAGTGGTCAAAACCTCCGCTATAGCACCTTTGGACAGTTACAACTTTATACCCTAACTATCTTGGTCGGCATTGGCATCCTCCTGTTATTGCTGTTCAATCGTACCCTTTAAATCTGGACTTCCCATTGCAAATAAACCTATGGAAATAAAACTATGCCCAATATCCTCAGTGTTTTAATTTGGTTGCCAGTACTCGGTGCTTTAGCGATCGCCCTGCTACCAAAAGATCAATCTAAACGAGGAGCAGTAATCGTCTCTAGTGCGGTTCTCATTCTCGATTTTCTACTTTTGCGACAATTTGATACCAATATTCCTGTTTTCCAATTAGCTGAAAATTTGCCTTGGTTGGAGAATTTGGGGCTAAACTATAGCCTCGGCGTAGATGGACTGTCATTACCTCTAGTTGTTCTCAATGGCTTACTTACTTGGTTGATTATTTGTTTTTGCGAACGACAAATTAAAGAACGTTCTCAACTTTTCCAAGTATTAATACTCTTGATTCATGCAGGCGTAAGCGGTGCAATTCTTTCCACCAACACCCTATTATTTGTACTTTTCTATGAAATCGAATTAATTCCCCTATATCTGGTAATTGCTGTCTGGGGAGGCGGACAACGTAGCTATGCCGCGATGAAGTTCCTGATTTTTACGGCGATTTCAGGGATTCTCATTTTAGCTGGATTTTTAGCTTTAGGATGGCTCACCGCCAACCCAACTCCTATTTTCGACTATTCCACACTCCAAACGCTCACATTACCTCTAGAAGTTCAAATTACGCTCCTGCTCGTCCTGTTACTCGGATTTAGCATCAAAGCTCCCTTTGTTCCTTTCCACACTTGGCTACCTGATACCTATGTAGAATCCACTACCCCAACCGTAATGATGCTGGGTGGTATCGTTGCCAAATTAGGAACCTATGGGCTATTTAGATTCTGTGTTGGTTTATTCCCCGATGCATGGTCGCTACTATCCCCCTACATCGCTGTCTGGGCAGGCTTAGGAATTTTGTATGGAACAATGATTGCGATCGCCCAAAAAGATATTAAGCGCATGGTCGCCTATAGTTCTATTGGCCACATGAGCTATATTCTCTTAGCTGCCGCCGCCGCCACACCCCTCAGCCTCATCGGAGGGATTGCCCAAATGGTCAGTCACGGTTTGGTTTTAGCTCTGTTGTTCTATCTCGTTGGTGTCATTGAGGAGAAAGTTGGCACAAGGGATCTGGACGTTCTCAATGGACTTTTAAATCCTTTGCGTGGTTTGCCGACAACGAGCGCCCTATTAATTCTAGGAGGGATGGCAAGCGCGGGCATTCCCGGATTAGTTGGCTTTATTGCTGAATTTCTAGTCTTTCAAGGCAGTTTTACCAAATTTCCAATTCCTACGATATTCGCAATTATTGGCACAGGTTTAACCGCCGTTTATTTCGTGATTCTACTCAATCGCACCTGCTTCGGTAAATTGGACAATGCTACGGCTTACTACCCTAAAGTTAGTGGCTTAGAGCATTTACCAGCCTTGATTTTAACGGGAATCATTATATTCCTCGGCGTACAACCTATCTGGTTAACTAGATGGAGTGAAAGAGCTACAGTGCAGATCAGCGATCGCTTACCTATAAATGAAGTCATTGCCCATACAAATCTCAAATTCAATCAAGAGGTGTAACCTATGACAACTACATTATTAGAACCATCGACAAAACTACCGCCATCTACTCACCCCTACGCTGAAGTGATTCATCGATTAGAAGCAGGTGGCTCCATGCTTCCTGATACGCCCGAAAACTTGATGCAAATAATTGGTCTGTATAAGGCTTATGCTGTGCCGATGGATTTTTACTGGCGCGATCTACTCTACATAGCAGAACAAGTTTTTTTAGCACCGATTCCCGCCTTTAAGTATTTCCCAACTCAGGAATATCTCGATTTGCCTAATCACTATGCGGGTGATGATGCAGACTTGCGAATATGGCGTGGTCAGGCGACAGCACATCCTGAATTATTGGAATTTATGGCAAAGGGAGAACTTAAAGCCAAGCTCCCCAAAATCTTTCATCATCTTTATCACGATCGCATCAATATGGAATTCGCTGAAGAATGTATGCGATCTATGTTCTGGCATCGGAATATGGGCGGCGAATTAGAGCCTTACATGGACTCTGAGGAATATCGCCAAAATGCCGATCGCGCCATTCGTGCCTTCTTTAAAAACAATCCTGTGATGATGAGGCTATATAAACTCTTTCCTGATGTTTTTCTAGAACAATGTCGTCAGTCAACCATGACTTCAGTACTAGGGCTGTTTTGGGAAGTAATGGCTCCCGTATTTTTCGAGATGTCAGATATCTATGATGAAGGCGGATTTAAAGGTGTTCCCGATGCGATGGATTTTTTAGTAAATGGTATTTTTGCGATCGCAGGTCGCCCCATCTATCACCGCGTCAAAATTGGTGATGAGTGGTTGGATATTGTTCCAAAATCCAAAGGATTTACTTGGCTTTATGAAGCCGCCTTTCCCTATGTTGAGGCAGTATTTTATCGTACTTCACCTTTCCGAGGTACTAAGTCCTACAACGCTCAAGCCAACGAAATCCCGACCGATCAAAATGATTTTCATTACGGAATTCTCTATGCTGATAAGTTCCCCGTAGGTTCCGCAGGTATTCCGCCGACTTTATTACATCAAGATATGTATCACTTCTTGCCGCAATATCTGGTGGATTACTACAAGAAGTTCTGTCGAGGTGAAGATGACATGCTCATTCAATTAGCCGTAAGTTTTCAGCGATCGATGTATAACGTCACTTCGGCAGTCATTCAGGCAGGTAGAGCTGCCTTGCTTTATCCCTTAGACGATCCTAATCCTAAGCATCTCTTAGCCAATCGTCACTATTTTGAGGGGCAATTAAATCGATTCTGTAACCCAAAGTATGGAATGGATAAAGCCGCAAAATTGGCAATGATTCAAGACCAAAACTATCGTTAATTTTTTATGGTGCTTCGCACCATAAAAAATTAACGATAGTTTTAAATTAGCGCAAAGCGCTATATTAAATAGAAGGAGTTAACTATGACCACAATTGTTGATATTGCCGTTAATAATGAAGGATTTTCTACTCTAGTCACCGCAGTTTCGGCGGCGAGTTTAGTGGAAGCTTTACAAAGCCCCGGACCCTTCACGGTGTTCGCCCCCAATGATGCCGCCTTTGCAAAGTTACCTGCTGGCACGATTACCACGCTAGTGCAGAATATTCCCCAGCTTGCAAGAATCTTAACTTTCCATGTCGTCGCAGGAAAGTATAAAAAAGAAGATTTAATTGGCGTAAAGTCTTTAACTACTTTAGAAGGTACGCAGATTGATATTGATATCTCTGAAGAAAGCTTCGAGGCAAATAATGCCACAGTAATCGCCGCAGATATCGAAGCTGATAATGGAGTTATCCATGTAATTGATACAGTAATGCTGATGCGTCCACATTGGTTTTATCCAATTGTGAAGTCTGCTGCATAAATAGGGCTCGCGCTAAGCGCGAACCCTATTTATTTGGCTATCGGTTGCTATACTCTGTAATGTCGCGCTAATATCGCGTTTTTACATTGGCATAGACTAAAAAAATTGGTGGCATTGTATGGCACTCAAAATTGGTAGGCTTGAAGTTGGGCTTAGGTTGCTAGTCTCCTTCATTAGTATTGCGATCGCCTATGGATACCTAGGAAGTTACCTAAGTAAATTACTAAGTTCTAGTAACTATTCACCAAGTTCTGGGAATCATCTGGTCGCAGGTTCGTTAATTGCTTTAGCGATCGCTGGAGTATTTGCCATACCACAAAGTTTAGGGGGTCTATTGGCCGCGATCGCTGCGTTAGGAGTTGTCTACTGGCAATCCAATCTGATCAATAGTTTGATTACAGTAGCCGTCTGTTTATTGCTTTATTGGCTAGGTTTTGCAGATTTACGTTACAACCCTGCGCCTGATAAAAAACTATCAATCATTGAGATTTTGGCAACTTTGGTTACAGTAGCTCTTACTGTTGCGATCGCCATTTCTATGTTTCAGATTCCTGAAAGTCGGTTAGCTAGTGCCGCGATTGGCGCGATCGGGGCATCTTTCACTATGATTGGCAAACAAATTCAATATCTTGAATTACGACCCGCAGCCAATTTCATCATTTTAGGTATCCTTAGCAGCAGCAGTCTAATAATTGGATTTGTAATTAGAGCAATTTTTTACACTCCAAAACCTAGTCATTTCCTGTAGATCTACGTCTCCCTATGAGCAACACATAAATATGACGATCTCTGCCCCAAATCAAAACCTAAAACAGATTCTTTTAGCGCTCTTTTTGTGGTTGTTTGTCCCCTTTGGAATTTATTTCTGTTCACATTTTGTTCATCCAGATTGGTATAAACATTTTGTCTATCAAGCAAGGGGATTTTTGCAAGGGAGGTTAGATATTTGGAACTTGCCAAGCTACTATGTAGATTTAATTTACTGGAAAGACAAAATATATCTGCCGAATCCACCTTTACCCTCAATTCTGTTAATTCCTTTTGTGGCGATTTGGGGTATAGCGACTGAACAAATTCGCGTATGTATGCTGTTTGGGGCTGTAGATGTCTTCTTAGTATGGACATTATTGGGACGCATGACAGTTCAAGGCTCTTTGAGAGTGGGGTTAACTATCCTCTATGGCTTTGGTACTGTCCATTACAGCGCTAGTATCATTGGTACAATCTGGTTTTATGCCCATGTGGTCGCTGAGTTGGGAATGTTATTAGCATTAGTCGAGTTTTTTGGACAACGTCGATTTGCTTTAATTGGCTTCTATATGGGACTTGCCTTTCTCTCTCGACAAGCAACTGTTTTGGGTTCTCTATTTTTCTTGGGTTGGCTGGTATGGGAGCGCCCAGAGCGTTGGATTCAAAAAGGAATCAGCTTTGGTGTAGGTTTTGCACCACCTTTTTTCTTCCAATCTTGGTTTAATTGGGCAAGATTTGGAGACCCTATGGAATCGGGATATATGCTGCAAAATTATTACTCATCTGTGCAATCTCCTGATATTCAGAAATATGGTCTATTCAACAACGCATATATTCTCAAACACCTAAAGCTAATCTTTACCGAAATGCCTGAGTTTTTGCCAAATTTTCCTTTTGTGCGTCCGAAGCCTGAAGGAATGAATATCTGGCTGACTACGCCTGCATTTTTGGCAATATTTATGGCTAATTGGTTTGATGTTGTTGTGGTTTTAGCAGGTTTATCGGCACTTTTAATTTCTCTGCCCGCAATGATCTATACAGCTACGGGTTGGGTACAGTTTGGTTATCGCTATGCCCTTGATTATTTTCCATTTCTATTTTTAGCGATCACTAGTGGTTTGCAACGAATGCCTAAATTATTGGCATGGATATTAGTAGTTTTATCTGTGCTGATCAATATATGGGGAGTCTATTGGGAAGTCAAATTAGGATGGTAATAATGATAAAGATCTTATCTAGCTTAAGATTTCATTGCAGCCAAATACTTTATAGAAAGTTATCCGTATTCCCAGAAACCAATAATAAATCCCATATTGGGGTAATGGATGGATTGCGAGGAATTGCAATTCTACTCGTATTAATTTTTCATGTGTGGCAACTCTCTTGGCTGGATTTTACCGCACTATTACATAGCCCTATATATATAGACTTTTTCGATCGTTTTGGATTTCTTGGTGTTGAAACATTCTTATTTATCAGTGTTTTTTGTCTTTTTTATCCCTATGCGCGTCATCGCTTTGAGCAGTACCCACTTATTTCATGTAGAGATTATTTATCTAACCGTGCTTTAAAAATTTTGCCTTCTTATTATTTAGGAATCCTATTAATTCTTTGTTTGTTGGAATGGGATTTTCCTAAAGAGCAATTTCTGCGGCATTTAATTTCACATCTACTCTTTTTTCATAATTTCTCCCCTGATACTTATTCTTCTATTAATGGAATGTTTTGATCTTTGTCTGTAGAAGTTCAGTTTTATCTAATCTTTCCTTTGCTTGCCCAATTCTTTTGTTCTAAACCGATACTTGTGACTTTTTTAATAACAGGAGTTGCGATCGCTTATCGTCAATATATTATGGCTAAGTAGGTCAGCAAAAGAAACCTGTAAATGCCCAGATCCCCGACTTTTTCTAGGCAAGCAAAGACAATTTGCAAATTCACAAAAAAAGTCGGGGATCTTAATCTTTGCTTTTTAAGTTTTCTTATGCCTAGCTACTTACTAAGCAAGATAGTGGATTGTTGACCCAGTATCTAAATCAGATGCCTGCATTTTTAGATTTATTTGCGGCGGGAATGCTGACTGCATATATCTTAGTTTGGCTCCGCAATCGCCAAGACATTAAGCGTTATAGACCTATTTTTTCGATATGCTGTTAGGACTAACAGTTTTTGTGTCTCTGATCAACGATGTTGGCACTATGGCGAGTTTGCCTGATGGCATGATTGGATGGCAATCCCGTTATCGAGTGCTTATCGGTCTGACGTTAATACTTGCAGTGATCGGCGGACATTTTACTAATTCTTGGATTAAAAAGATAATTAATAATCGTTTTTTGACATTTTTTTCTTTGATTTCGTATAATCTATATATCCGGTATCAGTTGATTGCTGCCAAATTATTCCATGCGCGTTTCCCCGAACCATTAACCGTCGATCCTCACAATGATCCACAATGGCAAGTTCTCTTTACATTTTTTGTCATTGGTTTAGCAATTGTAATTGCTACATTTCTCACTATGTTCTGGGAACGTCCTTTTCTACTCAGAAAGTTAAAACCATTCAGGGAAACTAACCGTGAATAACAAATTTGTAATTGCGATAGTTGGCATCCTAACTATTCTTAGTATCTGGATTACTTTCATTCATATTGACTGGTTGAATCAAATTCAGGTGATCGCCCAAGAATCGGGAATATGGGGCTATGGGCTTTTTGTGATCACCTACGCGATCGCCACCTTGCTCATCTTTCCTGTGACAGCATTTAATATTGCAGGCGGGGCAATTTATGGCGAACTTACAGGCTTACTACTGACATCATCAGGAGCTTTACTATCCGCATTTTTAGGATTTCTCTTTGCCCGATCATTTAAGCTCACGATCAATGAGCGTTGGTCAAATGTGAGCTTAAATCTTGTGGAAGGAGGTATTGCCTATTCCTTTGCTGCAAGGTTACTTCCCCTAATTCCCTATGGGGTTGTCAGTCTTGCCGCAGGCTTAAGTCCGATCAAACGCCGTGATTATTTACTGGGAACTCTACTAGGTACACCTTTGGGAATTGCCCCTTTTGTTTTTTTAGGTAGTACAGGGGTAAAAGTAAGTTCTAGTCGTGATGTGCTACCTTTATTGGCGAGTAGTTTGGGGTTGGCGGTACTGGTTGTGGCTGCTACATGGTACAAGACCAGCCAAAAGGAAAGTAATTGAAATATGCAAAACTTAGAAAAGCCCCTAGATAAAAATAATACAGATAGCACCAATCAAGACTTATCTCCGTCATGGGATTGGTACTTCGTTTTAGGTGCATTAGCAATCTTAGCAATCTCCATCTTTCTGCATTTTTGGCATCTAGAAACAATCCCCTATCCTGTCTTCGACGAAACCCTATTTGGTCAATATGCGAAAGAATATCTAGAAGGTAATCCCACTTGGGAAGGACATCCGCCACTGGGCAAATATTTCATTATGTTAGGGGTTTTGCTCTTCGGGGAACATGAATTTGGCTATCGGATTTTTGGGACAAGCTTTGGCTCCATTCTGCCTTTACTGATGATTGGGATGGTTTATCGTCTAACTTACCAACGCAATTTAGCCCTTCTGTCAGGATTCTTTTTATTAAGCGATGGCTTGTTTTTAGTTGAGTCGCGCTTCGCTCTCATTAATGTTTTTTTAGTTTCCTTTGGTTTAGTATCACAAATATTCTTATTAGCAGGATTAGGGCAGAGAGGGAAATTACGCACATTTTTACTCTGTTGTGCAGGACTGATGCTAGGCGCAACTGCTTCGGTAAAGTGGAATGGGCTGGGATTTAGTCTTTTGCTATTTTTAGTAGTCCTGTGGGTATGGGCGATCGCAAAATTCTTTCCCAAAAAACTTTCGCGGTTAGGGATCCTTGCCGAAATCACAAAATTGCATTGGTGGCAATATCTCCTCTGTTTTGGAGTCATGCCGATCACTTTCTATTTAGTGCAGTGGATTCCATTATTTATGTTGAATTCAGGGGGTGTCCCTCAAGAAAGTGGTTTTGGGGCAATTCATTCTTTTGGGTTATCTTTTGTGAAAGTCCATCAACATATTCTTTGGTGGCATTCTACTGATATTGTCACAAGCGTGGATCCCGCTCATCCTGCCCATCCTTACTGTTCATCGGCAATTTCTTGGGCAGTTTTAGCAAGACCTGTTGGTTATTACTTCCAAAATAATATTGATGGCTATTTCAGAGTAGTACAAGGGCTTGGCAACCCAATTTTGTGGTGGTTCTCAACCTTGACCATAGTTGGCATCAGCATTGCTTCAATTTTGCCAAAATCACGACAATTCGCAAATATTGGTATCACTAACTATTTACTATTGGGATACTTTTCTAATTATGTACCTTGGCTAATAGTCAAGCGATGCCTATTTCTTTATCACTATATGTCTGCGGCAATGTTTAGCTTTGTGGTCTTAGCATGGCTAGTTTGCCAAATGCTTTCCCAAAAAGGACTTATCCGCTATCTCGGCTATGGAATTATTGCCGTAGTTCTGATTACGCAGATCTTCTTTATGCCAATTTGGTTAGGAATCCCCATCTTACCTGCTGATTTCTATCATCGAATTTGGTTTATGCCTAACAAATTTGTGGGCTTTAATTGGATTTGATCCTATCAAAACCCAAAAGATGAGTAGCGGCGCTACTCATTTCAAACGAATCAAGAAAATTTGTAAAAGTGTTGCGAGGCAACACTTTTACAAATTTTCTTGGTTCGGATTTGAGCGCAAAGCGCTGTAAGTAAAATTTTCATTGCTATAGGATTTGAATGTGTGGACTAGAAGCGCTAAAAACAAAATTACATTTAAAGTACTCATGATATAAACCAAGCTTTGCAGCCATACTGCAGGAGTTGCATAAAATAGGGTTTGGTAGTTATAGCGAACATAGGCATAACCCACATTTGCTGCTCCTGTAAGCGTAACGCCCCAATAGATCCACTTAATGGTAGGGATCAAGGCGACGGTGATTGCTAAAAAAGCCAGCCCATACAACATATAACGCTCATGCATCCGCGTTGGCAGCATGAAACATCCGAGTAGTAAGGTGGTAACGGCTAGAGACTGCGCTATCAAAGGCACTGCTAAAGAATCTTTTAAAGCATCTGCTAAAGGGCGTTGTCGATAAAGAAATGCGCCTAGCCAAAGGATCAGAAGCCCTAAAAAGGCTAAGCCAATTACCTTATAGCTAATTCCTGCAAAGGTTATGTAATCTCTTTCCCAATTTGCCCAACCCCAAAAATTAAACGCATTGACCGAGGCAAAGTTATAGTAATCAGCAGTATCTTTGAAGCGTTTATATAGCAATAGAAAGGGAGTGATGAGGCTATGGGAATTAATTCCATAAAACGGGAAAATAATCACCCAAATTAGAGCCAAACCAGCACTGACGATCGCTACCCATGTCCACCAAGCTTGACGAAACCATTGCGACAAGAACAAAAATGGTGCAATAAATAATCCTTGCGGTTTGATAACAGCCGTCACAGCAATTAATAAACCAGCCCTGATCACGTAATTTTGTTGAGCTAAATAAAATACCCCTAGCATCAAAAAACTAATAATTCCATCGACTTGTCCCCAAACTGCCGACACAAATATAATCAAAGGATTAAGGGCATAGAGCAAAGCCATTTTATAAGCCTTGTCAGGTGTGATGTGAGCTTTTAAGATTTGAGCAATCAAAAACGATGCCCCAATATCGGCTAATACGGGTGGTATTTTGATCAAAGCCATAAATAACAGACCATTTGTATGCCTGAACTCAGGATCAAAGACATAATAAATTTTGCCGATCGCCCATAACACATAGAGATAGGCAGGCGGATAGTCGCAATTAGTAGAGTAATTATAGAAATTAGCAAAACCCTGCTGCACCATATCGATCGACCAAGCCTTATAGAGATTCATATCTACCCAAAAGGCGATCGGTAAGCTAATTAACAACAGGTGTAAGCCCAGTGCGATCGCTAGCCCTATATAAAATCCCCGTGAATTCATTCCTGAATCTTGCTGTAAATCTGTCTCTAAGGGTTCTTGAGCAATATCGGTCATCTCATCAACACCACTAAGAGGAAGGTAGGCATTTTTAAATATAAAACCAAAGGAGGTTGATTCGCGAGTGAATCAACCTCTTTGATGTCTAGTTTTGATCTCAGATCAAAATATTTGAAACTTTTATAACTTGCTTGGGTAATATGCTTTAGTCAGGTTTGTAGAAACTGTTATGTCCGACTCCAAGCAAAGCGGCAAAATCAAGCGTTTTTTTGCCGAATTTATTGCCAAGACAAGAAAATGGCTGAATAAAATCGGCAGTCCGATTAGGATTAGTCGTCGCTTTATCCGCTTACTCCTCAATGGTAGTAGCGGCAAAAAGCGTAAAGCGGGTGGTTTTATTTTACCAACTGT
>CALRWX020000010.1:0-57000 GCA_943371975.1 Pseudanabaena sp. UWO311
CGCTCAAGGGCGCTGATGCCTTTGCTCGTATTCGTGGTTATATTTCTACGCTCAGAAAGCAGGGACTTGATATTCTGGATTCTCTCATCAATCTATTCCGAGGTAATCCTCTTTTTGTCTAATTCCCTCTTTTTGTTCTGATTAGTTACAAAGTTTTTCTCTTGCCAACATCAGATCTGTATATCTGTGGTTGTTTAAATTCTCCTATTGGTTGGTGGATTGCTCATAGTATTTTTCCTAAAATGTTAAATGATGCTGTTACACCTCGCGGCGACTTAATGGTTGACTTTCCAATTCCTCAACCAACCCCAACAATTAGAACCGAAGTCGAAGAAATCGTAAGTCGCTTAATTGAAATCACCAAACGTAACCAAGAAAATAACCGCGAAGTCAACAAATGGATACAAAGCACCCATAAAATCCTAAAAATTGGACAAAAACTCGAAAACTTCGCTACTCTTAGTCAAGTAGACTTTATCGAAACCATCCGTCAACGTCTACCCAAAACATCAGGCGGACTCAGCCCCAAAGGACTAAAAGAAGTCGAAAACGTCTATCAAGAATATGCCTTACCAATGCAAAGCGATCGCGCCGAAGCAAATCGTTTAGAACATCGCCTCAACGACCTCATCAACCAAGCCTACCAACTCACCCCCGATGAAATCGAACTGATGTGGCGCACTGCCCCACCAAGAATGCCGATCGTTAAACCGTGAACAGTAAATAATCGCGATATTAGGCGATCGCCCTATCATTTATATCTTTCCTGAAAAGCCAACAGCGCATCTAACTGCGACTCCATGAGCAAACATTGTTCCAAATGAGCAATATCCAAATCAGGCAACCATCGACTTACTTCAACCTGTGCATATTCTTCATTCTGTAAGCGATAGATTTTAATCTTACCATCTTGCCAAAACCAAACTTCAGGAATACTTCTTAATTGATACTTTCTTAGCTTTTTGACGCTACCACTAGTCACCACAACCTCAATACATAAATCTGTAACTTTAGGATCACTACCAAAAGCAAAAGACAAATCAGATTGAAACTCTAGCTTAGTATCAATAGATTGGGTATAAGCTCCCGTTGAAGTAAACCGCATGCGTTTAATCACAAAATATTGCCCTAACAACAACCCCAACAAAGCCGTGATCATTTCATGCAATAGACCAATACCCACAATTTCTACTACTCCCTCACAATAATTTAGCCGTATCCCACCAATCTCTGCAAAAGCAGATTGCAGCACCTTAAACTGCTCCCATGTCACAGCCTGCTTGACAAGGTATTGATCAGTTGTTTTAGTTAAAGTTAGAGTCATGGCTTTACCTTAGCAATTACTTGGGTAACGAGGTGTTACTAGTATAATCTAAAGATTCAACCAAACTCCTGTCGCAATGATCGCAGAGTATAGTCACAACCAAGTCATTTCACTCTGTAAACAAAGTAAAGTTGGCAAAAAATTACCTAATGCGCTGTATGTCCATATTTCGGCGATCGCTTTTTTATCTCCACAATTACAAGAATGCGATCGTCAAGCCAGATTATTACTACCAAAATCTATCCAATTTACCATTATCAAATTCAACTACGAACAACCCAAAATCTCTTACCTGTTCTATCCAGAATTCGATAACGACCCACATCCCGCATTGCATCAAAGTATTCAAGTTGACCTAAAAGCCCAAACAGTCGAGCAACGAGACTATTACAACTCTCTCAATCCGCCTATCCTCCATCGCAAAGAAACCTTTGTAAATTCTGACTATCCCCACTATCAACTATTTGCTCAACTAACCAAACAAGAAGAAGCGATCGGGCTATTTCATGAGACTCGCACCATCGGCACTCGTAAAGGATGGGAACAACGTTTACAGGAATACAATGTTGAACTGAAAGAGCATCAAGTAATCTTGCTCCCCTCTCCCTCTGGGAGAGGGGGTGAGGGAAACATCAAAATTGATCGCCATAAAGCGGCAATTCATCGCCCCGATCTATCTAAACCGGTTCGCCTCGCCCTAGAAGCAGGACTATTTACAGAAAGCTCAACCTTTTTTGACTATGGCTGTGGTCATGGTGAAGATATCAAAAGAATTAGCGATCGCGGCTTTACCAGCAATGGTTGGGACCCATACTATCGAACACAAAGCGATCGTACCAGTGCCGAAATCGTCAACCTCGGCTATATCATCAACGTCATCGAATCACAGATAGAAAGACGAGAAGCCCTCATCAAAGCATGGGAATTAACCCAAAAAGTTTTGATAGTCGCCGCACAAGTTTTAATTGGTGATGTGGGCAAAGGACAAATCGCCTACAGTGATGGCGTGGTGAGTAGTCGTAACACTTTCCAGAAGTATTACGAACAAGAAGAACTCAAACTCTATATCGATCAAGTGTTAGGCGTAGATTCTGTGCCTGTCGCTCTCGGCATTTATTTTATATTTCGTGATGAAAAGCAAGCGCAAAGCTTTAGAGCATCACGTTTTCGTTCAAGAGCTACCACACCCAGAATCCGCCTTGTCTCCAAACGCTTTGAAGACTATCGCGAATTACTTACTCCCCTCATGGATTTCTTCACAGAGAGAGGTAGATTACCCGTAGGCGAAGAATTGCCAAACTTTGAGCCGTTGCTGACAGAATTTGGAACAGTACGCCGCGCCTTTAACTTGATTGTCAGTGCCACAAATCAAGATGAATGGGATGCGATCGCCGATAAGCGTCGTCAAGATATTCTGGTATTCCTTGCCCTCAGTAATTTTGACAATCCCTACAAACGACTCAAACTAGGTCAACTTTCAACGCAATACCAGACCGATATCAAATCTCTATTTGGCTCTTATCAAGGTGCAAGTACAACTGCTGACTTGATGTTATTTAATTTAGGTAGAGAAGGATTCATCGCTACCTGTTGTCGAAACAGCAGAATTGGACGGCTAGATCATCAAGCCCTCTATGTTCATATTTCGGCTTTAGAACATCTTGATACCATGCTCAGACTCTATGAAGGATGTGCCAGTCGCACCATTGGTAGAATGGATGGAGCCACGCTGATCAAATTCCATCTTCATAAACCGAAAATCAGCTATATTTTTTATCCCGACTTTGATCGAGATCCCCACCCAAAAATGCAAGCCTCAATACAAATTGACCTGAGAGATTTACAGGTTCGTTATCGTGACTATCGCAACTCCGATAATCCCCCCGTACTTCATTGCAAAGATGCTTATATCCTTCCCGACTACCTACAGTATGAAAAATTTGTCAAATTAACAAAACAAGAAGAAAGTTGGGGATTGCTAGAAAACATGAAGGACATCTCACACTGGCAAGGCTGGCAACAAAAATTAAAAGAATACTGTGCGGAACTTCAAGGGCATCGACTTGTCTGGATCAAAGACGCTGACCCAGAGACGATTAAGTGTGTGAAAGCACAACGCAAATCCAAGAAATTAGAAGAAGTACATTCTAGCTAATCCAAATCTCCCTTGAATCATAAAAGCGTCCTCGTTGCTCAAGTTTAAAATCATCCAAAAGTAAACCTAGCCAAGTTTCGACGATTTGCAATTTCAAAGCCTGCGGGGAAGTTTTCCGGAACGTCCTGAAACCATAAGAAACCGGAGGATAGGCAGCGCTTTGCGCCGCCTATCCTCACGCATATTTAGATTCGCCAAATTTGATTTGATTCTGAGAAAGGTTTTACTATGCAAAACCTTTCTCAATTATGTTTAGATTTCATTAATCAATTGGAGTAACGCATCGGTTGTCACCTTGCCACTCATATCTGTGCCTTCCAGTAAGCTATCGGCAAGATCTCGTTTATGATGATGCAGATCGACGATTTTTTCTTCGATCGTTCCTTTTGCGACGAGGCGATAAATCGTGACAGGGCGCTTTTGTCCGATGCGATGGGCGCGATCGCTGGCTTGATCTTCCACCGCAGGATTCCACCAAGGGTCCATGTGAATTACATAGTCGGCAGCCGTGAGGTTTAACCCTGTACCACCAGCCTTGAGGCTGATCAAGAAGACATCCCCTTCACCCGATTGGAATGCTTCCACACGCTTCTTCCGATCTTTTGCGGGAGTACTACCATCAAGATATTGATAACTGACTTTTTGAGAATCAAGATAATCGCGAATGATATGGAGATGATCGACAAATTGACTGAAGACTAAAGCCTTATGCTTGTTGTCTAGCAATTCACTGACGACTTCGCCAAAAAGTTGCAGCTTGGAACTAGGTAAGGGAATATCGGGGCGTACTAGTTTGGTATTGCAGCAAGCGCGTCGCAATTTCATGATTTCCGCGAGAACTTGTAAATGCTTTTGTCCTGCATTTGCTGGATTATCGGTAAGCTTAGCGATCGCCTCACGACGCAGTGCTTCATAAAAAGCAAGTTCTTCTTTACTGAGTTCCACTTGTAGGGTAACTTCGGTACGCGATGGCAACTCTTGCAATACTTGGTTTTTAGTACGACGGAGAATAAAGGGTTGAATTAGCTTTTTCAATTGATTGCGTGCTTCTTTGTCCTGCGATCGCTCGATGGGATTGGCATAGTTAGTATTGAAATTATCGAGGGAACCCAATAAACCGGGGTTAATAAATCTAAATAGATTCCAGAGTTCACCGAGATGATTTTCGATCGGTGTACCTGTCGTAATTAGCTTGAAGCCGCTTTGGAGGTTCATTGCTGCTTGAGATCGCTTGGTTGCCGTATTCTTAATTGCTTGCGCTTCATCAAGCACAATGGTTTGCCATTCTACCTTGGCAAGCATTTCGCCTACCTCTTCTTGCTGCATTAAGCCATAGCTGCAAATTACGATATCAAAGGGCTGGAGATTGTGGAGAACCTTTTGGCGATCGCCTGTCCCAAACACAATCACATTGAGGGTAGGTGCGAATTTGGCGGCTTCAGAGATCCAGTTCATGCAAACCGAAGTAGGCGCGACAATGAGGGTAGCACCATGAGGGGCGCGGGTGAGAATCAAGGCTAGGGATTGCAAAGTTTTACCTAACCCCATATCATCGGCAAGGCAAGCACCCACACCCCAATGGGCTAATCTGGCTAGCCATGCAAATCCATCAATTTGGTAATCACGTAATTCAGCTTGTAAAGTCGATGGTAACTGCGGTTCAAAATTCCGCATTTCCTTGATTTTTTTGACATGAGCTTTCCAATGCTTATCGACTTTAAGATCGTCAATTTCATCGACAAAATCTTCAAGAGCCAATGCTGCTAGTGGATTGAATCTAGTACCTTTACCATGCTTTTCAGATAGACGGCGGAACTCATCGAGACGGTTGCGGAACTGTTGAGTTAGGGCTATGAATTGTCCATCACCGAGGGGAATGAATCGGCTAGGGGTTTTATCCAATAATTCCAATAGGCGCAGCATATCTAATACTTTGTCATCACCTAATTTCAACTCACCTTCGGCAGCAAACCAATCACGGCTTTGATTAATCGACATACGGAAATCGCCAAAACCAGCACGATGACTGATTCGCATCTTTTCGCCCTCTGGCCATTCCAAAACAATGCGATCGCCTAAAGCCTGTAGTTCGAGCAATAATTCCAAACAAAATTCAGGATCATCGATTGTCCATTCATTTTCATTTTTTTCGTAATTACTGAGCGTAGGACAAGCAGCGATCGCCTCATTCGCAAGTTTTTTCTCTTCTTTTAAATTCCGCGTGGCTTGCAAACGCTTACCATCGATCTCCGCTAGCACCGTTGCACCGCCAGTCCCTGGACGGTAGTAGGAACCAGCATTGGCAAAAGGACGAGCAAGGATAGCAATTTTCAAGCCCCCTCCTGATGGCAAAATATGTACGTGAGGTTTGCTGTCTGATGGTACTTCTTCGGCATCACTGACTCCGCCACCGATATCTGAATGTACAGTGACAATCGAAGATATGGAATGAATTGCTTCTAACACCTTATCCTTAGCTGCCGCAGGGATTTCTAGACGATTTTTCCTGCCGATAATTTCTGTGATTTTCCGATGGGACTCGCTGACTTGAGTAACTTTGAGCCTTGTTGGGCTTTCCTTAGTAATCACAAAAGTTTGTCCATCCTTTAACTCAGGCGAGAATTCTAAAAATAGGCGATCGCCTTTTCCTGCTTTGACTAATAGCTCTGGTTCACCCTTAACAATATCTACATGGGTAGTCGGCGAATCTTCCCAAAACACGAGAGGATGTCCAATTAAGGCGCAAATCGTATCTTCATCAAATTCGTATTGCGACTGTCCATAGTATCCATAGTCAGAATAGGCTTGGATATGGGAACAGGCAATGATATCCTGTGGTGTGAGATAGGGAAACTCATGGCTATTCTCCTTCAGCCGTTTGAGCGCAATATTGCGCCCCGAGCTCCAAACACCTTTGGCATTAATTTTCTGTTCCTTCGGTTGAACAGCATAGCCACTCTTGGCAAAAGTAATCAGCCATACTAGGCGCTGAGGTGAATTATTTGTAGCTTTACTAGTTTCCTGCGGTGATTTGGTGAGATTGAGCAAGGCATTGAGGCTGAGTTCCCAAGTTTCCTGTGGGCGAATCAAATTAATAATCGAGGGAATGTGATTCTCTTGACGTAGCTTTTGAGCATGTTTTTTATGAATTGAATTGGGAGAGAGCTCGCCTAATAGTTCCGCAGTTTCCATCGAGAGCCAGTGATAGCCAGCCGTCACCGACTGCTTAAGTAGAGGTTGTAAAATTCTAGACAAATCGATCCTGGCTTTCTCTGGATTCACCCAATAGAGACAAAGTGCACTAAAAAATGCTTCGAGGCAATGATTTTGAGTGTGATCGTGCAGATATTCATTACTAAGTAAATCTTTTTGGGGAATATCGCCTAGTTGAAATTTCAAAACCTTTTGCAATCGGCTATAGGTACTCTGTAACCAATGATTAGTTTGCTTAACCATCAGTGTGGCATAGCCTTCCGCCTCGCGCATACTTTCCGCCGTACCTTCTTGAATCAGTGCTAGTATAAAAAACAAACCTGCTTCACCGCTAAAATAAATTTGGCGCTTGCCTGTGGCTTTTCTAATTGATTTGAGCGATAAACGGAATTTGCTAATTGCACCTTGGGGATCGCCTTTTACGAAATATAACCAAGCTATAAAGCTATCTCCTGCTTCTTTATAGCTGGCGGTTAGGCGATTATAAGCTGCTTCAGCAGTGGTTAAATCAGCACGCAATAGACTCTGTTCGATTAAGACTAACAGTAGCGCGTCGGTACAGCGATCGCTTTGTTCGCGAAAGTTCTCATTTAGTAATGCCCAAGCTTGATCAGTATTTTTTAATTTCAGCATCCCATTACTGAGAATAGTCGTTAAACCAACTTCATAAAATTCTGTTTTTAAATTGTGAAACCATTCTGGCTCGAAGGGATTATTACAGACCTGAAATAGAATTACATCAAGTGTGATTTTTTGTTGCGAATAACTATATCGATAATAATCATCAAATTGTTTCGCCACAAAATCCCAATCATTGCGATAAATACCAATCCTTACCTCACGTACAAACTGTGATTCGCTCCTGAAACTACGCGAACTTGGTTTTCCATAGGCTGGTACTGGAAGTTTTGCTTCGATCACTTCGACAATCTGCTCAAATTTGCCAGACTGAACAGCATCGCGTACTGCGATATCAACCAAGAGAGCATTACATTGCGGTCCTTGCGAACGATCCTGATTGAGTAGATTAAGCTTTAAGAGCCGATCAATATAGGCTTTCAAACTGATAGGGGACAGAGGTCTATTATCCTTATCCTTAGCTCCAAGGTGATTCAGACAATCCAAAAATATTGTGCGATTAACTGGTTCAAAGGCGATCGCATAGGTTTGGATGATCAGTTTATCTAGCACCGACAATTTGCGATAAAGCACTGTCAAGTTTTCATAGAGTTTGACAGAATCTACTTGGAAATCAGGCATATCTAAAGTTTGAATTGTAATTGGCGAAATTGGCGATCGTTAGCAAAAAATAAGCTAAACAATTTTATTGCCAGAACTAGTAATCACTGATCTTACCAAAAATTTGGATTTTACAACGCTATATAGCAAAATGCCGCTTGATCTTGCCTTTTTATCCCTACCATATTTTTATGTGTTCACTTCAAACGCTCTCTTTTAGCTTTTGAGTTATGTATGTAAATCCAACTTTTTGATGTATCCGCCTAATTCATTAAAAGTACCAGCATAGGTAATTGTGGGAGCGCTATAACCTTTCAGTTCTACAGAGTATTGCTTGAATGGTAGTAATACCGATGCATAAGGGGTATGACTGTAAGTAGTAGAACCGATCGCGACGTCTATTCCCAATTGTTTTGTTGCAGATTCTAGTCGGAAAGCAGCATTTACCGTGTCACCAAGGGCAGTATAGTCAGGATGCTCACTAGTTCCCATTTGCCCCACCATGGCATATCCCGTATTTATACCTGCGCCAACACGCAATTGGAAAGGCAAATCGAATTGCTGATTAAGTTCATTACTCATGTTATAGAGTTCGTAAAGAGCGCGATAGACCTTTAGCATATCTTGAGTTGCAAGTGTATCGGAGCCTTTGCCAGACTCATGAATCCAGACTGTCATTACGGCATCGCCAATGTATTTGTCAACCCAACTGCCATAGCGATCAATGATCTCTCCTGCGCGTCGGAACCATGTCCCAATTGTCTCAGATAGAACATGCTCATCCATCTGCTGAGTTAGTTTAGTGAAATCGCGAATATCAACAACTAAAACTGTGATCAGTTGCCGCTTATGCAGCATCGCCGTAGCTACGGCATCGGTGTTTTCTTGATTCTGAAGATTGCTATTATCGGAATTAGTGATCGTTTCGGGACAGTAAAATTCTAGGTTTGTTTCCCCTAATGTAATGCGATCGCCATTTTTTAAACTCACAGGAATAGTTACGCGCCGCCCATTTACAAATGATCCATTTCGACTGCCGAGATCAATCAAGAAATAATTGCTTTCCCCCACAAGTTGAAACATTGCATGATTTCGTGAAGCACATTTATCGGATAAAGGAATTTCATTTTCCGATCCCCGACCTAATGTCCAAGAAAACCCATTAACTAAAGGAACCTGCTTCGCACCTTTAGATTCATGAATTACGATATGTGGTTTATTATACCAAGTTGTGACAGGCTGAATCACAAGGTTATTAACCCTCAAATAAGAATTTATATAACTACTGTGCGTCTCTATAAAAAAGTCTCTCCTGTTGCTAATATAACGTTTTTTGATGGTATGGCAATGCAAGAGATAGCTATAAACTTACATTACTATAGCCACAGGAAAAACGAGAAGTGACGTATTATACATCTCGTTTTACGGCAACATGATTCTAGGGGGTGATGCAAATTTAGAGGAATTGACGTAAATTATGATTTACAAGTTTAAAATCTTAAATGATTTGCTTTATTCAGCTTTATTAATACTTAAATTCGATGCAGACTACCGTTGTCAAGAAGCGAGAACAAAAAGAAACCTATAAACCCAAACATGCTTGGAGGAACCCTTGGCTAGTCGTGGTTTTAGTTGTGGTTTTACTAGGCGGTGGATTCGCTACCTTTAGAGCCTTAACGAGTTCTAATCAAAATGCAACTTCGGCTAACGATAAAACTGAAATAGTCGAGTCAAAGTCTTTAGCTATTAAAATTAAAGCTAGTGGTTCCGTTGTTCCCATTGAAACCGTAAATATTAGCCCGAAGCAGGCAGGGAAACTAGTTGAGTTATTGATTGAGCAAGGGGGAAAGGTAACTAAGGGGCAAGTAATCGCTCGTATGGATAATGCGAACTTGATCCCGCAACTTTATCAGGCGCAAGCCTTTGCTGCTGCTGCCGAAGCAAGTTTAGCGAAATTACGCAATGGCAATCGACCTGAAGATATTGCGGCAACGCAAGCAAGGGTCGAATCGGCACGTGGTCGATTGGAAGCTGTTCGATCGCGCTTAGCTTTAAATAATGTGCGAACTTCCCGTTATCGCAATTTACAAACGGAAGGTGCAATTTCCCGTGATCGCTTAGATGAGGTACTAACCGATGATCGCAGTGCTCAGGCAGATTTGCTGACTGCTGAGGCAAATTTAGCTGAATCAACTCGTCAATTTGAACAGTCTCGGAACGGTAGCCGTGCTGAAGATGTCGCTCAAGCAGAGGCGCAACTTGCTCAAGCAATCGCAGGTATCAGAATTATCGAAGTCCAAATTGAAGATACGATTATCCGCGCACCCTTTTCAGGAGTCATCACCCAAAAATATGCCAATGCGGGAGCCTTCGTTACGCCTACTACCAGTGCTTCTGCGACTAATTCATCAACTTCCACTTCAATTGTGGCGATCGCCAATGGTTTAGAGATTATTGCCAAGGTTCCTGAAGTGGATATTTCGCAAATTAAGATCGGTCAGGAAGTCGAAATTGTTGCAGATGCCTTTCCTTCAGAAGTTTTTAAAGGCAAAGTGAGACTGATTGCCCCTGAAGCAGTTATTGAGCAGAATGTCACATCATTCCAAGTTCGCGTTACCTTGGAAACAGGTAAAGATAAATTGCAATCGGGGATGAATACAGATTTACGGTTTATTGGTCAAAAAATCAATGATGCGCTGGTCGTGCCAACGGTGGCGATCGTAACTCAGGAAGGTAAAACAGGGGTGCTGATTGCTGATGAAAAAGGTAAGCCTAGATTTCAGCCTGTGACGATTGGCACAACCGTAGATAATCAAACTCAAATTTTAAGTGGGGCGAAGGTTGGCGATCGCATATTTGTGAAATTGCCAGAAACAAAAACAAAACCATGAACAAAAAAAGAGTCGCTTTGCGACTCTTTTTTTGTTTATGCAGCAACAGCTTGTTTAAGTGGTTGCCATGTTACTTCGCGATCGCTGCCAGTTTCGATCACGATTTTTATACGAGGATCGCGATCGGGAATTTGGCTCAAAGTTTCTAACTCTTCTTTCGAGAGATATTTACCCTCGATTAGCCATACAACTAACCCCTTAGACTTTGCAGGCAAAGCATTGAGGCGAAATTGAATTGCGGGAGGGATAAAATAGGTGCGAATTTCTGTTTTGCCAAGGTGAGAGGGACGCACACCATGAACGTCTGTGAGGTAACTATTCACATCTCCTAAACCGCGAGCCGTAATGAAAAGAATTTCATATCCTGCATTCTTAAGGCGTAGTTGGTAGCGACCTTCATAACCACCTTCGGGCGGTACTCGCATTGCTAAAGCACCCGCTTTTTCTAGGTCTTTGACAATTTTATCGGTTGCAATCAAGGGCATGGTGACATCCTATGCTGAACGCTGAATATAGAGCTTGCAATATTTTATACCTAATTTAGAGTCATACCCTTCGGGTATGCCAAGGAAATTTTTAAAAATTTCCTTGGTTCGGGGTTGAACGCAAAGCGTTGAATTAATCAATAACTTGAACATCAATGTCGATTGTGCCAGGTGGTGTAATCCGCACAAATTTATTTTGCTGCTCCTGCAAAGGTTCACCACAGTTAGGACATGGAAACTGACTTGCTCTTGAAGCATTAAAACTGGCATCACAGATCGGACATTCGGCGGTGACGATGCTACGCTTTATCCACCATTGCAAACCGAAAAAGCCAATTACAGGGACAAATGTGATTAAACCAATCAGGATGAAGATGGAGTTAACTAGCCATCCGAGCCCGATGGTGCTTAATGTCCAAAAAACTAGTAAAGTTGTTAGCCAAAAGCGCACACCTGACCAGCGATCGCCATCGCCACTGGGGAAATTATTGCCCAATGTGTAGTATTTCATGATTGTTCGTCCCTGTAGTTACCTGTAGCGATCGTAACACTCTTACTTAATGTTGCTATTCTCCCTTTGGGTAGGGCTTACCCCAATTTACAGCGCTGAATGAACGCCCAAAATTTACAGAGGTCTGCCTAAAGTTGTGATGTATAGAACTGCTTCATCATTGGGAATACCGAGAACTTCATTAACGAGGTCATCAAAGAAACCCGCAATACCACTCACACCAACACCTAGTGCGATCGCAGCCAGATTTAATCTTTGTCCTAGATGTCCAGCATCCATATGTAAGTAACGATAAACGCGATCGCCATATTTTGCTATGGCTTTTTGGAGATCGGCAGTATGGAAAATGACTGCCCCTGCATCACGCCCAAGCTCTTGACCAAGACAGAGATAGTGCAATTCATCGCGGAAATTTTTAAAGCGGATTTGGCGTAACTCCTGAGATTTGGGTGCATAGTAATAACAGCCTTCCTCTAAGCCCACTACGCCTGTCACCGCCACAAAAGTTTCGATGAGGCTAAGGTCAAAGTACTCAGGATTGCCATCTATCCCCTGATCAGTATAATGCTGCGGCTGATAGGTAAAGTCCAGAATTGCCTTAAGTTCGGCTAATTCTAATTTTCCTCCTGTATATTCGCGGGTCGATCTCCTTTGCAAAATTGTGTTTTCCAGAAGCCCTAGATCATCGCCCCAGTCAATACTTGGGGTTGCGGTATTAACTTTTGTGCAAAATGGAAAATTATATTTATCTGAATCCTGTGCAGAAGGATGGCTAACATTCTCGGACTGCTCTGCGTTTGGACTCTTGACAAGATTTAAGCTATCAATTTTTTCCGTAATTCGAGTAGCTTGATGTAAATAGTCTAATAGTTCCCCATCGGGCAGCTTGGGATATTGGGTAACTGTTGTAGATGGTAATGCGGTTATTAATTCTCGTGAAAGATTAATCGATCGCTGCATTGGCGATCGTGATTCTTGACCTCGACCAATACTCTCTTCATCTTGGAGATCGAGAATTGGCACAATCGCGATCGCACCTTCTACTTCTTTATCTAAAAATAGAAGCTCATTGACCGTATCATCAGCAAAACCACCAATTAAAGAAGCTTGATAATCTTCGATCGCACTTGCGAGATCGATATTGCCTAATAGATGCCCTGTATCCAAAAAAATTCGACGATAGGCGCGATCTTGATAGCGCCATGCGGAGCGATGAAATACTGAAGTAATAGCGATCGCAAGGCGAGTATTTTGCAAGACAGGATTTCCAAAACAAGCCTGTTGTAAGTTACTCCACACAGCATGATCTTGCCAAAAATGAATCAAACTATGGGTGCGTACCTGATAGTTATAAATTCCTGCTGACAATAAAGGTGTCCCTGCGGAAATGATATATATCTCCGCAGGATATAATCCCCCCGCCGAAGGTGCAGCCCGTAAATAAAAGGCTTCGCCTGAGACAGTTGGCACTCTCGCAGTTAAGCCATAGCTACAAAATAGTAATCGCGACAGCCTACGCCATCGACTTGCTAATAGTCCATCGCGATCGGATTGAATATCTTCAGTCAAATAGGGCTTAAGATCATAAACCGTTCCAATTTTATAGTCTTTATATGGTGATGGCTGATTACTCCAATCCAAGCCTTGACTCTTGCTCGCAAGGGTTTCAGGTATATACTTAGTCCGTTCGTGATAATGTTCGGAGAAGGAGGGTTTGGCTTGGGGCATAGCTTTGCAAATAGTGCTTTAGTTTGCATATCCTTTTGATTTGCAAACTACTGTATAATGGAAAGGTTGTCAAAAATTTTCTAACTTAATATCAGAAAATTATCACATTAGTACAGGGATAATATCATGGCAGTACCCAAGAAGCGCACTTCTAAATCTAAGCGCGATAGTCGCAAAGCTGTATGGAAGCGCAAGGCAGCAGTTCATGCTCAAAAAGCAATTTCTTTAGGTAAATCAATCCTATCAGGCAATAATGATGGTTTTGTTTATCCATTGGCTCAAGAGACAACAGACGAAGAGTAATCTTTAGAAAATGAGCGGGCATTGCCCGCCTATTTTTTATTAAAAAAATTATTCACTGTGAAGCGAGTAAATCTATCCTCTATCTCTAACCGAAAAGCAACTAAGTCTGATCAGCATTATTCGTTAGATGTTCGTTTAATTTCTTTGCAAAATTTGGATCTTCAGTACCGAGTAATTGATCCCAGAAAGTAAAATATAGACCATAGTGCAGATTGTACTTGAGATGATGAACTGAATGATGATTAGGTCCAATAAACCACTTACCTAGCCAATGATGGGGAAATGATAGAGGCAGTCGATCAATACCTAAGTGGTTTATTACAGCCCAAATTGTCATTGTAGTTAGGACGGCGATTAAGGTGATGAAATGTAATGGCAGAATAAAAACGATACTGATTAAAAAGAGAGAACTCGCGATCGCCTCTAGCGGGTCAAAGGCAAAGGAAGTCCAAGGTGTAGGATAACGCGATCGGTGATGTCCTTGATGCACCCAATGAAAAAGCGCTGGATGATGGAACAAGCGATGGGTGAAGTAAAAAT
The DNA here is from genome assembly GCA_943371975.1 of Pseudanabaena sp. UWO311. Taxonomy (GTDB): domain Bacteria; phylum Cyanobacteriota; class Cyanobacteriia; order Pseudanabaenales; family Pseudanabaenaceae; genus Pseudanabaena. Next base: position 14,390 of record CALRWX020000010.1, read on the forward strand.
AGGTATCCTGAAGGATCAAAACAACGATATAGCTTATACCTAAATACCAAAGTCCATACTGTTGTGGATCGCTGTATAGGTACGTAATCCCTAAACCATACCCTGATAAAATCAAGGCTGATGCGATCGCAAATACCGCCGCCGATAGTACCGAAAGTCTAATGTCACTTTGAATCAACTCCCAAGAAGGCTGCTTTTGTTGATTTTGCTCTAAAAAAGGTTGGCTTAAGGGGAAATAAAAGAAAAAATACATCCCTCCCGCTACTAGAAAATATCTAGCGAGAATAATGCCAAAGAACGCAATACCGTAGAATTCAAATGAGTGATCTAGCAAGTTATTCTCCTTATACAGCGTTTTGCAAAGGAATGTGTACTCATTTCCAAAACTAAAAACAATTAGACTAGGGGCTCGTATTTTTTTATTTTGCCTAACTGGCGTTACGTGGAAGCTTACAAGACCCTCTCCCTGAATGGGAGAGGGAATGAGGGCAAATATTCGTTCCACGTACCATCAGTTAATAGGATAATCTTCAAAATCATACTTTTTCGGACTTGAATTTATTCTTGTTTTCGCGATTATTTACTCAAATTTGTAGTTGTATTAGTAACAGGGTGATTACTCTTGCTTTTCTTTGTTATTTACTAACTAAAAACCAAGTTTCACATCCTATTATTTGAAATCATGTTTTCATACTGTATAAATTGTATGATTTGTACTAAAAAACTATAAATCACTACAATAAGAACTAATAGGTCACTGAATTAAACCCGCAATAATATTAATAGTCATTGCTACAATAGCAGTATTAAAGAAAAAAGAAAGAATACTATGAAATAAACTTAATCGCCTTAGCGATCGCGAAGTAATTTGCACATCAGAAACTTGACTGGTCATCCCAATTACAAATGAGAAATATAGAAAATCCCAATAGTCTGGCTCAATATCGTTAGGAAAGTCTAGACCTCCTGCTTTCGTGTCGCAATGTATGTGATGATCTTGATAATATTCATGGGCATAGTGCATCGCAAAAATTGTATGGACAAGTAACCATGAACCAATAATCGTAATTACCGCAAGAATTACATGAGGAATTATAATATTGATATCTTGCCCTTTTGTCTCTCTCAAAATAAACGCAATCGCTAATATACTGGCACAAGCCGCCGCCGTAATTAAGATCAAAATTACTAAACGTCCTTCATCTTGACCTTGGGCATTACGTCGCATTGTTTTTGGTTTTGCTTGGATCATTAAAGTCCAAGATGCTAATAAAAAACTAATCATTCCTGCATTCCATATATAGAGAATGCGTGTAGATAGACTAAACCAATGAGGTAGTAAAACTGCGACAATTACAGCAACAAGAATCGATAAAATTAGGCGCGATCGGACTCTCCATTGATAAGAAAGTTTATGTTTGATCAATACTGTTTGATTTTTGTTCGGTAAGGTCATTATTAATCCAATTTATTCTCTTGGTCCCCTCTCCTGTGGGAGAGGGGCTAGGAATGAGTGATTCATCAATTTCTGCGTAAGCCATAAAGATTACACAATTTATCCAATACATTAGGTTTATTTTGATCGTTAAAACGTATACTGAAGAAGAAATAGAACTAAAAGTATCTGTTCGTACTAGCCTCCGCGCATCAAGTATTGACGGTAGTTTATCAACGGTTTTTAGTAATATCACAGGTGGTGTTTTACTCAGTAGCTTTTTAATAGATTTAGGTGCGAGTCCCTTTGAGATTGGAATGGTAGCTTCTTTACCAATGCTAGCAAATCTACTGCAACCTTTAGGAGCTTTATTATCTAATCGATCGCATAGTCGTCATGACTATGGAATCTGGACATTTTTACCATCGCGACTACTTTGGCTAGTTCTACTCGTCGGGATTATTCTAAAAGGTACAAACGATAATCTTTCTAGTGAACTAGTCTATTTGACATTAACTTTGGTCATTACTTCCAATATTTTAGCAGCGATGGGTAGTGCTTCTTGGATGAGTTGGCTCGCAGCCTTAGTTCCTGCAAAACTACGAGGTCGATATTATAGTGTACGGAGCATTGTAAGTAATGTTACGGGCTTACTCTGTTTACCGATCGCTAGTTTTATCATCGCTAATTGGCAAGGTGGAAGCATCACTGGATATGGTCTGGTGCTAAGTGTCGGTATTTTAGCAGGTGTAGCGAGTTTGACTTGTCAGTACTTTATGATCGATATCAATCCTCAGAAACATCGAACTGCTTGTCAAATAGAATATCAAGCTGAGCAGGAAAGAGAACATGAACAGCATCAAACAAATCTATTTAACAATCTCATCGCTCCATTTCAAGATCGTAATCTAATTTGTTTTCTAATCTATGTTGCATTTTGGGGATTTGCCGTTAATCTTAGTACTCCATTTTTTAATCTCTATATGTTAGAGAGTCTCGATGTCGATATCACTTGGGTAACGCTATTCAGTAGTTTATCCTGTGGTGCAAACATGTTGATGCTATTAGTATGGGGAAGATTAAGCGATCGCCTTGGCAATCGTCCTTTATTAATATTTGTGGGTATAGCGATCGCCGGTACACCTTTATTCTGGTTGCTGACTAGCCTAGATCAAGTACAAGCTCAATTGTGGCTATATTTAATTATCTTTCATCTTTTTTTAGGCGGGACTTGGGCAGCGATCGATTTAGGCAGTAATAATATTCAGATTGGGATTGCACCGATAGAACATCACGCCACTTTTTTTGCGATCGTCTCAGCGATCGCTGGTATAAGCAGTGCCTTAGGCACAACCGTAGGCGGCACTTTAGCCCAGTATGCTCATTACGAAGGAATCTTTGGGGTGTTTTTTCTTTCTGCAATTCTCCGTTTAGTTGCAGTTATTCCTCTGCTATTTGTCCATGAAAATTAAAGTGCTTTGCGCCATATATAATCAAGCATCCAAAATAGAGTCACTAAATAGCATAACTCTTTTGGTTGTTCCTTTAGATCTATACATAGCCCGATCAACCTGTTTAAAAAGGACTTCCGCCGTTTCTCCATCCCTAGGACATATGGCAATCCCAATCGTGGCACTTATGGAGATAATAGTTCCATCAAAATTATATTCTTGCGAAATCTGTTCAACCATCTTGTTAGCAAGGCTAATCACATCGGGTTCGTGTTTGACATTCAACAGTAGGCATATAAATTCATCACCACCCCATCGACTGATCATATCTTCACCGCGCACAGAAGTTTGTAAACGTTCTGCTACCGCGATCAGCAGCTTATCGCCTATACAATGCCCATAAGAATCATTAATGTTCTTAAATTTATCTAGGTCAATAAATAGAACTGCCAGTTTCCAACCATACCTTCTGGCTTGGGTCAATCCATGATCAAGACGCTGTTCTAGTAATAAGCGGTTGGGAAGTCCTGTTAATGAGTCATGTAGAGCAATATGTAGTGCATCTTTCTCTCTTTCTTGAGATTTTAATAAATCGGATCGGATCTCAAATAAGTCATTCTTTGTCTGCTTTAATTCTAATTCAATATCAATTCTTTCCGCCACTTGCATAGCCAGTGCGTTGTTTACCTGATGTAAATCTTCCACTGCTTTAGCTACTTTTTGTTCAGCTTCTTCGTTCTGAGCGATCGCTTCTTCGATAGACGAGTATGGTGAACTAACTTTTTCTTCTTGCTTGAGCACTACATTTACCGAATTGATTTGCTGAGCAGCTTTCTTGATAATTTTTTTGATTTCCTCACTCTGATCAAGAACAAGTTTAAGGGAAATTTTTTCATTACTTACTGAGTTATCCACAGTGTTATCAGCTAATAAAAATTCGGCATTTGTTATTATTTTCTATACTTAAAAAATAGTATAGACTTTGTTAAATTTCATATTTAAAGTTTCTAAACTTTCGATGTAATTAAGATAATTAGTACAAGCAACCCTAATGCTCTGCGAAAGTAATTAACACCTTAGAATAATTCTTCCCAAGCCCAAGTAAATATAGCCCCAAAAGATAGGAATTCTAACCCAATATTAATTTTACCCGCTGTAAAAATTAGCTGTAACATACTGGCAACAGTCCAGAATATGAGAGGTAAGTTTGGCATTTGTGCTAGAACTATTTTACCTTCACCATCTCGAAATATTTGATCAAAAACTGTATTTTCCATTAACTTTTTCTATACTATAATTTGCAAAAAAATACTCTAGCATTCTTTTGGATATTTTGTAAGAAAAAACTTTATTTGCCTATTTTATTAATATAAGACTTACGCAAAAATGCCTTTCAAACTGCATTTTCTCGTAAAGGCAATTCATGAATTGCTCGCACATTTCGTCATTTTGCGTAAGTCCTATAATGGTTATGATTTGACTGGTAAATCCGATATTACAAATCAAGTCAATCACTCCAAATTTCTCTAAAGTCATAGCTAAAATAGAAGTGACAATTACACCAATTCCAAATTCTAAGCTAGGATTTAGTTTTTCCCAAACATGTCTAGAAATATGTTTTCTTGAAATTTATAGCAATATTGAGAGATTTCAAGTTTCTCAATATTGCTACTATGACAGTAAACTGCTTGACTTCTTGAATGATTTGATTGACTTGATTTACTAAGTAACAAAAATTCATAAAAACTACTTAGATACATCCATTAACTGAAACGGTATAAGTATTACCGATCGCATTGAGTCCACCGATAACTACATTCACTTGAAAAGGATTAAGGCGCGATTGCGGCACCCCAATGAGATATAGTGGCTGACCGACCGTAACTGTAACATTGTCTTTTTTATAGGCTCCACTAAAGCTATTATCACTATATTTGAGATTGAATTCCACATCATAGTTAGCATTGTTCTCAGGCACAATCGTTCCGACATAACGATTGTAAGAGCGATCGCTCGGAACTGCAAAATCGGTATTCCAGTTATTGTTAGTTATCAGTGTGCTAAAAGGAGAAACAGTTTTTTTGACACTAATTCCATAAGCACCAATAACATTGAGAGGCTCACAGATTTCTGCATTGGTAGGTGATCCAAAAGCTAAACTCAGAGATAAACCGACAATCCCCAAAAAGCTTAATCGAAGAGGATTTAGTAACATATATAACTCCTTAAAATAATTAATGATAAAGATCAATAAAATAAAAACATTATGATTTAGTTAAAGCGATTTGTAGCTTTCCTTCATCAGATACCGTTGCATTTCATCCTAGAATTGGCGAAAAATTTAAAAGGGTTGCTTCGCAACCCTTTTAAATTTTTTATTTAGGCAGCCTTAGAGATTTGCTCTAGGATTCGCTGGACAATTTCAAAGCCAGTCAGAGTTTGCCATACAAAAACACCAATCAATAGGGTGTTGACTGCAATATGGGCAATTCGCGCCCATTCCTTAGTCTGTTGCAATAAAGGCGCTAAAGCTGCCGACAAAGCGGCTAACAATGTTAAACCTAAACCAGCAATCAAATGCGGCCCAACGAAAAGCTTTCCATTATTGTTATAAGTCACAGCTATACCTCCGATCGCACCTACCACCATTAATAATAAAAATACTGACCCAAGTTTGTAATGTAGGAGATTGTATTTCTTCGAGATCAGTGCTTTTTTCTCTTCTCCATCAGTATTACGAATTCTGCGGTATTGCCAACCGACATAACCTGCATACAGTGCCAAAATCAGTGTGAGGGTCATCAGAATGGGGTGAGCAAAAGCTACTATTGTTTTAAATGGCTCAGGAATTGCAATAATCATAAACTTGGTGAGTTATTTACTTGGTTTGAACAAAGTTAGCAATGTAAAGATTTTGTAGCAAATCTTATCCAATCGTTAATGATTTTAATGCAATTAGACCAATTGGAAAAAAATGGCGTTGCTATTTTTTTGATATAGCAATGAAAGAAATCCAAATAAATAAAGGGGGCGCAAAGCGCCCCCTTTATTTATTTGGGTTAGGGATTTATATTTTGCCAGTCATGAAATGTTGCGGCTTGCCCCCAAAGCTTGCCCTCTTGATCGACCACATTCCAGATAATTGCTTGATTGATATAAAAGCGATCGCCATTACTCCCAATCCTAATGCCGCGATAGTTACTGATATAACCCTGTGATTTTGCCTGTGCTAAAAGTTGTTCCCTTTCACTGCGTTCTATCGGCTCAGCCGTAAAGCGTGATGGTGTTGAAGTAAAAGTTTGCCAATCCATTTTCCATAGATCGAGAGCTTTTTGATTTCCATAGTTTAGAACTGGATCGGATTGATTACCATGAGAAACCACTACAAGATCAGCATTAAATAATAACTTAGCGATTTCTAATGGTGAATCCTCACGAGATATTTGGATTAATGGTTTTCCAGTCCAATGTTGAAAGCTATAGCAAAGTATCTGGATATGCTGCAATAGTTCTTTTTGCAGCCAAGATTGAGATTGATCTGAAGTCACAATTTATCTATTCATAATTAACCTTCCTCAAGCTTATCTTGATTTTCAGCGCTTTATGCCCAAAACCTCTCGTCTTACATGAATTTAACAAGGGATCTACCATTTAATAAAGAACCAGATTTTTTGGCGCAGCTAAGCCGTGCCAAAAAATCTGGTTCTTTGTTTTTAGGACTCTTGTTCAAAAAGATCTAGACTATTTTTGCTATTAGCCACTACATTAGTGATAATGACTACTTACTATTTGTAAGGTTTATAAAAGATGTTGCAAGAGATTCAATTACCTGTTATTGCAGATACTAAAAAGTGGACGATTCAAGACAGCGAAACACTCTATCGTATTGATGGGTGGGGAGAGCCTTATTTCAGTATCAATGAAGCAGGTCATGTGACGGTATCTCCAAAGGGCGATCGCGGTGGCTGCATTGACCTATTTGAATTGGTCAATGATCTTAAACAAAGAGGACTGCGTTTACCAATTTTAGTAAGATTCTCTGACATCTTAGCCGATCGCATTGAGCGCCTTAATGCCACTTTTGCCAAAGCGATCGCTCGATATAACTACAATGGCGTTTATCGAGGAGTATTTCCAGTTAAAGTCAATCAGCAACGCCAATTGGTTGAAGAAATCGCCAAATATGGTAAACCATTTCAATTTGGACTTGAAGCAGGTTCTAAGCCTGAATTGTTAATTGCTCTTGCAACTCTCCGCACTGCTGGTTCACTCCTAATTTGCAATGGGTACAAGGATTCGGAATATATTGAAACTGCCCTATTAGCAAGGAAGTTAGGGCAGAATACGATCATTGTGATTGAACAGCTTGAAGAAGTAGAAATGATCATTCGTGCAGCGACCAAGCTAGGAATTGCTCCCGTTGTGGGTGTACGGGCTAAACTCAGTGCGAAAGGGGTTGGACATTGGGAAGATTCCACAGGTGATCGCGCCAAATTTGGTTTGAGCATGTGGGAAATCCTCGAAACCGTAGAACAGTTGGAATCAGCAAATATGCTAGATTCCTTGAAACTGCTCCATTTCCATATCGGTTCTCAAATTAGTAACATTAGTACAATTAAAGATGCGTTACGAGAAGCAGGACAGATCTATGTGCAGCTCGTATCCTTGGGCGCACCAATGGGACATCTTGATGTGGGCGGCGGTTTAGGTGTGGATTATGATGGTTCTAAAACTAATTTTTATGCTTCCAAAAACTACAGTATGCAGAACTATGCCTACGACATTGTGGCGGCTATTAAGGATGCTTGTGGAGAAAAAGGCGTTCCTGTACCAACCTTAACGAGTGAAAGTGGTCGAGCGATCGCTTCTCATCAATCGGTTTTAGTTTTTGATGTTGTCGGCATTAGTGGGACTCCTAATCAAGCGATCGCACCACTACAAAAAGATGAGCATTTAATTGTCCGCAATCTTTTTGAAACCCTCGAAAACATCAATGAAAGTAACTATCAAGAGATTTATCATGATGCAGTACAGTTCAATCAAGAAGCTATTAGTTTATTTTCTTTTGGCTATCTCACTCTCAAGCAACGTGCCAGAGTTGAGAGACTCTTTTGGGAATGTTGCGATCGCATTCTAAAAGTAACCCGCCAACTCAACTATGTTCCCGATGATCTCGAAGATCTAGAACGGGCAATGGCACTTACTTATTATTGCAATTTCTCTGTGTTTCAGTCTGCTCCAGACAGTTGGGCGATCGATCAATTGTTCCCAATTATGCCAATTCACCGCCTTAATGAAGAACCTAGTTGTCGAGGTACAATTGCCGACCTTACCTGCGATAGTGATGGTAAAATCGACCGCTTCATCGATTTACGCGATGTTAAATCTGTTCTCGAATTACATCCCTTTATCTCTGAAGAACCTTACTATTTAGCGCTTTTTCTCGGTGGAGCCTATCAAGAAATTCTGGGAGACTTGCATAATCTTTTTGGTGATACAGATGCGGTGCATATCCATGCAACATCCAGTGGCTATAAGGTTAAGCATGTCATTAAGGGTGATTCTATGACTGAAGTTCTGCAATATGTGCAGTACAACCGGGATGCGATGCTAGAGAATATTCGTCAAGAAACAGAACGCGCTCTCCAAGAAAAGCAAATTACTCTAGATGAAGCAAGACTTTTTTTGCAAAAATATGAGCATTGTTTAAACGGTTACACCTATCTCAGCTAAACCAATTTATAAAAAAAGCGGCGCTTTGCGCCGCTTTTTTTATAAATTTGAGCTTTTTTCAATCGACTGATTTAAAGTTTTCAACTCTTGCAAAATCTCTCGTAAGAGGCGATTAGTCTCATTTTGTATAGGTTCTTGCACTTGAATTGTAACTTGTTTCATTCTCAGCACATCTCGTGCAAATCTTGATACTTCAGTCGGATGAAATAACAATGGTTCGCGATCGCTTTGACGCAATTCTGGATTTAGTTTTTGTGGATCGTAGGGTAAATTCAACAATCCTTGATTAGGATCAGTATTAGCATAGCGATATACTGAAGCCCGCGATCGCCCCAAAGCTTTTTGGATTTTCTCCACATCCATTAGCTCATAATTGTGATCAGATGTCAGATCCGATGCTGAAAAGGCAAGACTCATAGCTAATTATTCTATAACTATTTACCAGTATAGTCTCATTCAAAGTCTATTCTTCTTAAAACAAGTCTTCATTTTTCTATAGATTCCTTCGCTCATAGGATTATTTTGAGAGGAAGGTCACAGATTTCTGTAAAACAAACGCATCAACTGCTTGAATTTCAATACTCGCATCATCAAGTATTTTCGATACTTTTTCTAAATCTTGCTCCAGATCTAAACCCTCAATTTGTACTGCTAAATCTCGTATTTGTAAAGCACCTACATTACCACTTGCCCCCTTCATATGGTGTGCGTCTTTGGCAATTTGCAAATAATCTTTATTGGCGATCGCCTCACGTACTTTCTCTACTCTATCCAAAATATCTTTCACATAGACCTGTAAAACCTCAATTTCAAATTCTATATCCCCTTCTGATATCCGATGAAGTTGTACTAAATTTATAGGTGTATTGCCTTGTTGATACATATATCTGACTGAGTAAAATAGCTAAAACAAGAGTCAAGAAAGTATACAGAGAAAAGATTTGGTGGGTTAGAGGCTTATACTGTTCTCTGAAGAAAAATCAGCATAGAAGAAATAACTTAAAATATTTCAGGAATCTATAATGAACTAATAAAATTTGGTAGTCAATACAGCACATGATGCTCATATGAGTCATTTGCCGAGATAAACGAAGACGGCGCTTTGCGCCGTCTTCGTTTATCTCGGCTTTATGTCCTAAGCAAATCTTTATTTAGAAATAAAATTTGTGGTAAGTATCGGTACAAGTAGGCTATATCACTTGCAACGATCCCCGCAAAGATAGACAATGTTGGCATTCAGAAAAGTATGCAAATAAAAAAGCCAAGATAATACGAATAATTTATGAAAAATGTACTGGCTATCATTTTGGGCGGTGGACAGGGAAGCCGACTATATCCCCTCACAAAAACACGGGCAAAACCCGCAGTCCCCGTAGCAGGCAAATATCGACTGATCGACATTCCTGTGAGCAACTGTATCAACTCAGGCATTGAAAAGATCTATATCCTGACACAGTTTAACTCCGCATCACTTAACCGTCATGTCAATCAGGCTTATCGTCCAGCGTCATATTCTGATGGATTTGTAGAAATTCTCGCCGCACAGCAAACTCCTGATAGCCCAGATTGGTTTCAAGGCACAGCCGATGCAGTACGTCGCTATGCGTGGCTTTTAGAATCATGGAATGTTAGTGAGTACTTGATCCTATCAGGCGATCATCTATATAACATGGATTATGAGAAATTTGTTAGCCATCACCGCGAAACTGGTGCGGACATCACCCTATCAGTATTGCCAGTTGATCACAAAAAAGCCTCAGCCTTTGGTTTACTAAAAACTGATAACGAAGGCAAGGTAATTAAATTTCTCGAAAAGCCTAAGGGTGATGCCCTAGAGGAAATGCGCGTTGATACAACCAAACTCGGATTAAATGCTACTGAAGCGATCGCCAATCCTTTTATTGCTTCGATGGGCATCTATGTATTCAACAAGCAAGCAATGCTGAAATTGCTTGGTGAGAATCCTGAATATACAGATTTTGGGAAAGAAATCATTCCTGCAGCTATTCAAGATTTAAATGTACAGGCATACCTCTACAAAGGCTATTGGGAAGATATTGGAACCATTGAGTCTTTCTATCAAGCTAATCTTGACTTAACCCGTCACCCCGCTACTGCTTTTAATTTCTACGAAACTGAGAAGCCAATCTATACTCGTGCGCGTTATTTACCACCTAGCAAGGTACATGACTGTAAAGTTCAAGATTCGGTCATTGGAGAAGGTTGCTTACTAAATAAAGCGACAATCACTAACTCGGTTATCGGCATTAGAATGCACATTGAGGCAAATTGTACAATTGAGGACACCCTATTAATGGGCTGTGATTTTTATCAGCCCCAAGAGGAGCGTGCAGCAGATCTCATGATAAACAAAGTCCCAATGGGAATTGGTGAGAATACGATTATTCGTCGTGCAATCATTGATAAAAATGCCCGTATTGGCAAAAATGTACAGATTATCAATAAAGATCGTATTCAAGATGTAAATCGCGAAGAACAAGGCTATTGCATTTGCAATGGTATTGTTGTTGTCGTCAAAAATGCTGTTATTCCTGATAATACTATTATCTAAATCTAGTAGAGAGACGGGGCAAAGCCCCGTCTCTACTATCGATAAATTGCCCCTAGTTGCATCATAAATTTTTTGCAAAATCCTGTGAATCCTTGGCTAAGTTTATTGCAGCAGCATCGCATTATTGCTGTTATTCGCGCAGATAATGTCAGTAATGCTAGAGAAATGGCTCTTGCCGCCGCCGCCGGTGGAATTAAGCTGATTGAGATTGCTTGGAATACTGACCGCGCTGAATCTTTGATTCCCAAACTGCAACAGGAGTTGCCTGATTGCAAAATTGGCACAGGCACAGTTTTAGATCTTAATAGTGCAGAACGGGCGATCGCCTGTGGATGCAGTTTTTTATTTACCCCTCATACAAATCCTGAACTCATCGCTAAGGGTTTAGAGAATAATATTCCCGTAATTGCGGGCGCATTAACCCCTACAGAAATCATTACCGCATGGCAAGCGGGAGCCGCCGCCGTCAAAATTTTTCCGATCAAAGTCATTGGTGGTGTTGACTATTTACAATGTTTACAGCCAGTATTTCGTGATATTCCTCTCATTCCCACAGGTGGGATCAGTCTCCAAAATGCTGATAAATTTCTTGCTGCAGGTGCGATCGCGGTGGGGATCTCCAGTCATCTATTTTCACCAGAAATAATTGCTGAGGATGACTGGACAACGATTATTTCGCGATCGCAAGCTTTAATCAAAAAGGTTCAACCATTTCAAGCAGGCTAAGTAGCTCTTGGTGCCACTTAGCCCCAGAAGGATTTATGCATTACGCAGCACTAGGACTAGATGTAGGTAGAAAGCGCATTGGCGTGGCGGGGTGCGATCGCCTCGGCATCACTGTGCATGGGATCACCACAATTATCCGTAAGTCATGGCAAGACGACATGGCAGAACTGCGATCGCTGATCATCGAGCGCAGTATTGATACCCTCGTAATCGGCTTACCCTACAACATGGATGGAACCTTAGGGCATCAGGCAAAACATGTCCAGAAATTTGCGAATGGTGCTGCTAAATATTTAGGGATGGCGGTAGAATTTGTCGATGAGCGTCTCACCTCCTTCGAAGCGGAAGAAATGATGCGATCGCAGGGTATATCTACCAGAGAAAACAAAGCCATGATTGATCGTAAAGCTGCCGCCATTATCTTGCAGCAATGGTTAGCCCTTAAGCATTAATTCATTTAAAAAGGTCACACTTCGCGTGACCTTTTTAAAATATGTCCCCTTTGCTGTCATAATGCTTAAGAGCGCCAAAAGCCTTATATAAGTGGGTTTCTCTGAGCTAGTAGTGCTATTAGGATACAAAACAGCAATCTATGGAAGGATCGACGATTGTACTCACGGATGACACAGGCAAAAGCTTGTCTTGCACTGTCGAAACCAAGTTTAAAGTGGACAGCACAGAATACTTGTTGCTGCAACCAGTTGACTTCTCTGTGCAAATATTTGCGTGGCAAGAAACCGATGACGAAGAAGAAACTGAATTAGTTGATGTCACCGAAGAAGAAATCGATTTAATTTTCTCAACGGCTCAAGCAGTTTTATCTGAACAAAATCTCTCGTTAAGGCGCTCCGCTTATACTTTGACGGTTTCAGGAGATCTACCTGAACCAACGGAAGAGGATATCATCGAAATTGACACTGAAGAGGATGGCAACTGCGGTGAATTTCAAGAGTTAGCCAACTTCTATTACGAAGAGCAAGCTTTCTCTGTATTTACAGCCCTTGACCCTCTGATGTTCATTGCTAAAGTAAGCGATGATGGTTTACCTGAAATTCTCACCCCTGCGGAAATGGCAGCACTTGAGCCTTATGTGGAGCAATATCTAGATCATGTCCTCAGCACAGAAGATGCCGAAGAAGAGCTCTAATTGGATATTTTATGGTGTTGCGATTCCCTTAACAATTTTAGTTGCTGGCATAGTTAGTAGCTCTTGGTGGATTTGGGCGATCTCTGCTCCTAGTACATTTGGGGCAAAAATTAGGCTAACTATACCCGATGGAATGCCAACGCAGGCGATCGCCCAAGAACTGGAAGCCGCAGGCGTAATTCGCTCTAGCTTAGCCCTACGTTTGTGGCTGCAATGGCAATCACTACGCAGTAGTGAAGGTTCATCTCTGCGATCGGGAACCTACGACTTTGCGACAAACCAATCGCTATCCGAAGTCGTTTCCCAAATCCAAACAACTAAATCCACAGAAGTCCGTTTTACGATTCCTGAGGGTTGGTCGATCGCAGAGATGGCAGATTTATTTGAGAAACAAGGATTTTTTACAGCCAAAGACTTTATAGCCGCAACGCAAAGGACTAATCCTAAGCGCCGCCCTTGGCTACCTGAAGATATTCCTAGTTTAGAGGGATTCCTTTTCCCTGACACTTATCAAATCCTGCCATCAGAAGCAACACCAGATCGGATTATTGATTTGATGCTTGATCGCTTTGAACAGGTTGCTTTACCTGTTTATAAACAGAACCAGACTGGCAAGCCTAAGGTTAAAGTTAGTCTTAAAGATTGGGTAACGTTGGCAAGTATTGTCGAAAAAGAAGCGGTAATTGATTCAGAGCGTCGGATTATATCAGGGGTTTTCTGGAATCGCTTGAAAAAGAATATGCGCCTAGAGTCAGATCCCACCGTGGAGTACGGCTTAAATATTAAGCAGACTCCCGAAAATCCACTCACTTTAGAACAAGTAAGAACAGCTTCCCCTTTCAATACCTATCTCAATGAAGGTTTACCTCCTGGAGCGATCGCATCGGTCGGATTAGCTAGCCTTAAGGCTACGCTTGATCCTGCAAATACCGACTATTTATTCTTTGTGGCTAAATATGATGGCAGTCATGTTTTTAGTCGTAATTTAGAAGATCACGAAAAAGCAATACAGGCGCTTGATCGAAAAATTCAACAAAAAAATCCCAAACAATAACTAAAAAGCAAGGCAATGCCCTGCTTTTTAGTTTTATGGAGATTTTGAGTTAAGATGTTCCTAATTATTTAGTTAAAATACCGAAGTTATAGTGAAACCTTGGCGACTTATTGCTCCTGATTTAGTTTTGTCAGCTCCGATTTACGCGATTACTCCAGAGTTAATGCAAAAACATGGGTTGAGTGGTCTTATTTTGGACGTTGACAATACCCTTGTCGGGGATGATGAGTCCGATGTTTCAGATGAGATTCGCCAATGGATCGAGCTAATGCGCCAGCAGTATCCCATTTGGTTAGCGAGCAATAATTTTAGCGATCGCCGTATTCAAAAGGTCGCTGAAAGTCTCAATCTTCCCTATCGAAGCCGCGCAGGTAAGCCATCGCGCCGAGTGGTGCGTCAAGTTCTCGAAGCGATTCAGCTACCACCTTCTCAAGTTGCTATGGTTGGAGATCGCCTATTCACCGATACAGTTGTGGGCAATCGTCTTGGCTTGTTTACGATTTTGGTGCAGCCCCCTTGTGAGGAGCTAGTACTTAAACCAACTATTGCCACAATTTTTAAAGCGCGATCAAGTTTTCTCCGTAATTGGGAAATTTGGATAGCTCGCAAATCTGGGGTAAAAATATAATTTAAGGCGACGCGAATCGCCGCCTTAAATTCTGTATTAGTCGAACAGTTATTTGTCTAATTGCTCGGTAACTTGTAATCTCAGATCAATTCATCACCAGCTTCTTTCTAAAAATAATGGGAAATCTTCAGGGACGCGATCTTCTTAGTCTGGCGGACTTACAACCAGCCGAAATTCAGAACTTGCTGACACTTGCTCAACAACTCAAAGCGGGAGAAGTGCAGTTTGATTTTCAGCGTAAAACCCTTGGCTTGCTATTTCGCAAAGCCTCAACCAGAACTCGTGTGAGCTTCACCGTTGCCATGCATCAACTAGGTGGACATGTCATCGATCTCGATCCCAATGTGACCCAAGTAAGTCGTGGTGAACCAATCGAAGATACCGCCAGAGTTCTCGATCGCTATCTAGATGTTCTTGCCATTCGTACCTTCGAGCAAGCCGAATTAGATACCTTTGCTAAATTTTCTAAGATCCCAATTATTAATGCTTTGAGTGATTTAGAGCATCCTTGTCAAGTGTTAGCAGATTTACTTACGGTATTAGAAAACTTTGGAACGCTTAAAGGACTGACCCTAACCTATCTTGGTGATGGTAATAATATGGCGCATTCCCTGATGATTGGCTGTGCACTCGTGGGAATGAACGTAAGGATTGCTTGTCCGAAAAACTTTGCCCCAGATCCTACAGTTGTAGCTCAAGCTAAGGCTCTAGCTACCAATTCTGAAGTTATTGTCACCGACGATCCCAAACTTGCTTCTCAAGCAGCACATGTTTTGTATACCGATGTATGGGCAAGTATGGGGCAGGAATCGGAAGCAGAAGATCGGATTCCCATTTTCCAACCCTATCAACTGAATTCCGAGCTTATGGCTTTAGCCAATCGCGAAGCGATCGCTTTACATTGCTTACCTGCCCATCGTGGTGAAGAGATTACCGATGAAGTGATGGAATGCGAACAGTCA
Organism: Pseudanabaena sp. UWO311; assembly: GCA_943371975.1. Lineage (GTDB taxonomy): Bacteria > Cyanobacteriota > Cyanobacteriia > Pseudanabaenales > Pseudanabaenaceae > Pseudanabaena. The sequence continues at coordinate 30,098 of CALRWX020000010.1, forward strand.
CGCATTTGGGATGAAGCTGAGAACCGTCTCCATGCTCAGAAGGCTTTATTGGCTAGTGTACTTTAGTTCACAATAGAGTCAGAAATAAGGGGTTTGCTATTAATTAAAGTACCTGCGGCTTCGACTACGCTCAGCCAACGTGGAATGATGGCTGAGCGTAGTCGAAGCCATAAATGATTTCGGATTGCTATATAACTTAGTGGGACATTTGTATCCGCAAGTTGCTGACTCTGTTACATTTTGGGAACATTTTCTATAACAAGTCAGTCTTTCCCTATCAAAGTCTGCTTTGCGTAGTTAGGATGATTCTAAAATGATTTTAAGAAAATTTCTGGTTAGCTCATTTCCCAATCTACTAGGAGTGGGTGCGATCGCTCTAATAAGCATTGCTTCACCACAGATGGTTAGAGCTTCAGAATCAGAAAATTTAGATAATCTCGTTCAACAAGCTACTGCGATTGATAAAAACACATCACAACAGGCAATCGGCAAGTTACGCGAATTTAAAAATGCAGGTGTAGATGCCTTTGGGAATACCTATCAAAAAGACTTACCAAATAACCCGCAATTACGCGCCACCTTAGATGCAATTTGTCAGCAAAAAGACTGTGATGCATCCCGCTTATATTGGTACAGAGACTTAGAAGCAGCCAAAGCTGCATCCAAGGAAACAGGCAAACCAATTTTATCTTTGCGCTTGCTAGGCAATCTCACCGATGAACTGAGTTGTGCCAATAGCCGCTTTTTCCGCACAGCACTTTATCCCAATGCCACAGTTTCACAATTGTTGCGCGATCGCTTTATTTTACATTGGCAGTCCGAGCGTCCTGTCCCCAAAGTAACAATTGACTTTGGCGATGGTCGCACACTAGAGCAAACCATTACAGGCAATAGCATTCACTATATTATTGACAGCGAAGGTCGCCCCATTGATGCGATCGCAGGCTTATATAGTCCACAAGCTTTTATCGAAAATCTCAAGCAAGCGGAGGCGATCGCCAAATCAATTCGGGATACTAATGGCAACTCCAATCTACGCCGTGAAGTTTTAGTTAAATATCATCGCGATCGGTTAGCAAAGCTAGAAAAGAATTGGCAAGCAGATCTCACCCGCTTGCGCCTACCCAAACAACCATTACTAGCTTCAGCAGTAAGTGCTCCTAAAACTAGTGCCATGATTGCTAGTCGTCTCACCATTAGTAAAGCTATGGTGGAATTACCAACCTTGAGCCGTACTGCAGGCGAACCACTAACTGAGCTAAATCCACCATCCCCCTTTGCAAAACTGAGTGATGAGAATTGGGCAAGATTAGCAAGACTCTATCAAAATCGTGTCTATCTCGATCAAGGGAGTATCAAATTGATGGAGCGCAAATTACCAACTAATGCTTCCATATCAACAATCATTAATAGTTTTGAACGGGCGATCTCACAGGATACAGTCCGCAATGAATATATATTTCATGCACAAATCCACAACTGGTTCGCCAATGGTGAGTTTGCAAATAGTGATACTACCAATTTGAGCGCACTGAATCGTCGTGTCTACGATCAGCTATTTATGACACCTGCCAGTGATCCTTGGTTAGGCTTGGTCAATGAGAATATATATACAGGAATTAGTAAAAGCCAATAAAAAAGATGAGTATTGGCACGAAGTGCCAATACTCATCTTTTTTATTGGTTAAATAGCTAGGCATAATTAATTACAAACCAAAACCGGTAAAGTTGCGCCTCGAGGGGCGCAACTTTACCGGTTTTGGTAATTTATTTTGCACAAGGATTTATGAGAATAATACTGCTATAGTTGGCAATAACTTCAGATTGATTTTATTTAAATATTTTGAGATTTTGTATTTTATAGGAAAATGAGGTCTTGGGCTACTCTTATATAAAACATTTAGAATTGCTATACAATGTAAAATATTTGTAATTTACCAATGTAGCTCATAAAATTAAATCAAGTGAAATCAAGGATTTTTTCGTGAACGATATTCGTTCTTTTTGCTAAAAGCATCTCATATTTATGTTGGATTACATTGCTAAAAAACGCAATTTGATAGAGCGTTATTCCCAAGGAGAAAGAAACTTTGAGGGATTAGATTTAAAGGGAGTCAATTTAAGTAAAGTTGATCTCAGTAATGCGATTTTACGGAACACGAATCTTGCTTTTGCCAATCTATGGGAAGCAAATCTATACAATGTCGATCTATCTGGTGCAAATTTATCTGATGCCGATCTTTGTGGCGCATCTTTGATGGACTCTGATCTCAGCAATGCCAATATTACCCGTACAAACTTTAGCTATTCAGGGCTAAGCGGTGTCAGGTTTACAAATATCAGTTTAAATAATGCCAACTTGATGGCTGTAATTCTAAATTGTACAAACTTACATGGCATGAACTTTCAATATGCAAACCTACAAAAGGCTTATTTACTAGAAACAAATCTTTCTAATGCAGATCTGAGCTATGCTAATTTACATAATGCTTTTTTATTTCGGGCAAATCTGAGTCGTGCTAATTTAGAAAAGGCGGATCTTGGTGAAGCAGATCTTAGTGAATCAAGCTTACATGGTGCAAAATTAAAGGGAGCAAATTTGAGTGAGGTAGATTTACGCAAGGCAGATCTTGATCGCGTCAATTTTAGTGAAGTCAATTTGCAATTAGCTAACTTAAGTGGACTAAATTTAAGTAACGTTAATTTTGTTGGCAGTAATTTAAGTAAGTCTGTTTTACAAGGTGCGATTTTAAGAGGTGCTTGCTTTAATCGCGCAAATTTATGGAATGCAGATTTAACAGGGGCGGATTTAACGGGGGCAGATTTAACGGGGGCACTCCTATATGGTGCAAATTTTAATGAAGCTAATTTAGAACATGCGATTTTAGATGTGGGATGGATCAATGAGATAAAAATATGTCATACAATTTTGCCCAATGGTAATATCTCAAATTGAACCTTTCAGGCACAATAGAAGAACTGTGAAAGAACTATTTATTTTTAAGGATGAGAATTTGTTGAGAATGGCTCTAACCCATCGCTCCTATGTACATGAAAATCCGAATATTGAGGAAGACAATGAACGTTTAGAGTTTTTGGGAGATGCGATTTTAAATTTTTTGAGTGGTTCCTATCTCTATCGACAACATTCCGAATTAAGGGAAGACGAACTGACTCGTCGTCGGGCAGCACTGGTAGACGAAAAACAACTAGCTAATTTTGCGATCGCTTTAGAATTAGATACACAAATTTTATTAGGCAAGGGAGCGCTACGCGATGGCGGTAACAAAAGCGATAATCTGCTAAGCTGTGCCTTTGAAGCCATGATTGGAGCTTTGTATCTAGACCGCAATTGCAATGTGGAGGCGATGCGTCCTGCTGTGGAAGCTTTGTTTTCTTCAGTACCGCCTGAGTTGGTTAATACGCGATCTGATCTTGATGCAAAAAATCGTTTGCAGGAGTGGGTGCAGTCCTATATTGGTCATACTTTGCCGCGCTATGTTACCGAAAAAGTGGGTGGAACTGATCATACGCCCGAATTTGCGTCTAAAGTATATGTTAGCGATCGCCTCTATGGTCATAGTCTGCGAAACTTTTCTAGTAAAAAAGAAGCAGAACGCGCCGCCGCGATCGACGCATTAGAACAAATAGAAAGAATGTTATGAACTAGGATTTTCATACAGTGGAAATCCTATGTAAGGAAAAACTTATGGCAGAAGATTGGTTGATTATTGGCAAAATTGTTTCACCTCAAGGACTAAAAGGTGAAGTGAGGGTTTTATCCTATTCAGATTTTCCTGAACGATTTGAGAATGCAGGTAAACGCTGGATTGCGGCTTCAGAGAATGCTGATCCCCAAGCAATTGTGATGCTATCGGGGCGAGAAATTGCTGGCAAAAAGAATCTATTTGTGGTGCGTCTTGAGGGAATTAATGATTGCGATCGCGCCGAATCTTTGCGTAATTATGTGATGATGATCCGCACCAGCGATCGCCCATACTTAGAGCCTAACGAGTATATGATTGCGGATTTAGTAGGCTGCAATGTATATCATCAACCGACAGGAAAGCTACTGGGAGAAGTGATTAGCATCATCGCCGCAGGAAATGATCTATTAGAAGTTCGCAATGTTGAAAATAACGAAATAGAACTTATTCCTTTTGTAGAAGCGATCGCGCCTTTTGTGGATATTAATCAAAAAAGAATTGAAGTTACTCCGCCAAAAGGATTGATCGATAAATGGCTAGCCCCTACGACATAAGTTTGCGAGATTAAGTTTGCGGTATGATGTAAAAGCCTTATAAATTAAGGCTTTTACATCATTACTCCAAATAATTATGATTCCAGAATCGGGCGAAGGTTTTAAATCAGGCTTTGTGGCACTAGTCGGACGCCCCAATGTGGGTAAGTCAACTTTGCTCAATGCCCTCATTGGTCAGAAAATTGCGATAACTTCGCCCGTTGCCCAAACTACTCGCAATCGTCTGCGCGGGATTTTGACATTACCCACAGCGCAAATCGTCTTAGTTGACACCCCCGGAATTCATAAGCCACATCATTTGCTTGGTCAAACTATTGTCAAAAATGCGGTCGGGGCAATTTCTTCGGTTGATGCCACAGTTTTAGTGGTCGATGGCAGTGTTTTTATGGGAACAGGCGATCGCTTTGTTGCTGAAACTATTTTACAGAGTAATGTTCCTGCAATTCTAGGCATTAATAAGATTGATATGCTGGACGAAGATGCGGAAGAAATCCTCGCTAGTTATGAAAATTTTGCTGCGGAACATGGCTGGCAAGCTGCCAAGTTTTCATCAGTCACGGGTGAAGGATTGGAAGCCTTACAAACAATGATGTGCGAACAGCTCCCCCTTGGCCCCTATTATTATCCGCCTGATTTAGTTACCGATCAGCCTGAGCGATTCATTATGGGTGAGTTGATTCGCGAACAGATTTTATTACTAACTCGCGAGGAAATTCCCCACTCAGTGGCGGTAAGTATTGATCAAGTCGATGAACAACCAAAAATCACGCGAGTAATGGCAACTGTACATGTAGAACGAGATTCTCAAAAGGGAATTTTAATTGGGAAGAAAGGGCAAATGCTAAAGGAGATTGGCACTCAAGCAAGGATGCAAATGCAGAAATTAATTATGGGTTCTGTCCATTTGGAAATATTTGTTAAGGTTCAACCCAAGTGGCGCTCATCAAGATTTCAACTTGCGGATCTTGGCTATCGCGTAGAATAAGAAAAGAGAAGTGCAAAGCACTTCTCTTTTCTTATAAATCATTACCTAGATAGATTCTGGCTCCCCATATTGCTCCTAAAAGGATCAGCAAAATAATATCGCGAGGTAATAATTTTAATGGATTCCACACGACAAGGTGGGTATTAGGACTGGTAAAACCGCGTACTTGCATGGCACTAGCGGTTTGTTCGGCACGTATGAAGAGGTTATCGATTAATCGTTCGGCAAGAATCAGCCAGATTTGGATAGTCCGCTTAAATCCTAATCTTTTCCAATTAATCGAACGAGTACGCATGGCTCTACCAAGGTTTTGAACTTCTTCTAAAACTAAAGGTACAAAACGCAGGGCAAGGGTAAGAGTAAGTACTATTTCCACAACAGGAATTTTGAAAAACTTCAATGGCGCAAAGATAGAGGCGATCGCGGCGGTAATTTCTTCGGGAGCCGTAACCAATAGAAATAAAGTTGGCGCGTAGAGATAGGTGAAAATCAAAGTGCAGACGCGCACACCCAATTCACGAGATTTACGAGTAATAGTAATATTGCCTGCTTTCCAGAGCACATAATTGTAGGAAGTGGGCTGTGGTAACTTGAGGGTTAAAGGTGGTGCAATTATTGGCTTATCATTAGTGACATTAACTTCAGGAATTGGGCGACGCGGCTGCACTGTGGTATTAAAACCATCAGGAGAAATAGTGGCGATCGAGAAAGTCATCAAGGCTAGGAGTAACAAAATCCCCATTTGCTGCTTCCATACTCTTGTAGGAATTTTTGAGGCAAAGGTGAGTATGATCAGTAAACAGGCGATCGCAATGCGCCAAAGCTCATTTCCTTGAATTGGTGTTAATAAAAATGTCAGCAATCCAAACAGTTTAATGCGTGGATCGAGTCGATGCAGCCAAGTGATAGGCTGTTCGAGATAAAGTCCAATGGGCAGCGATCGCAGTATATCCACTATATTTTGGTATTTTTCGGGGATTTGATTGTGGCAATTTACAATATACCAATTAAAAGCAGCAGCACTTTGTCCTTATGACTATCGCATCTGAACAACTATTAGAACTTGCTATTAAATCTGGTGCAGAAGCGGCGGAAGTTTACGAATCCCGATCTATTTCCCGACCTGTTTTTTTTGAGGCAAATCGACTCAAACAATTAGAAAGTATTGAGTCTGAAGGTGTGGGATTGCGAATTTGGAAAGATAGCAAAGTGGGCTTAGCGATCGCCTATGGTGATGTTGAGCCAAAGGATTTGGTAGAACAAGCGATCGCCTTAAGTGCTTTAAATGAACCTGAAGAGATTTTATTGAGGGACTCGACTGTTGCTGACTATCCCAAACTCTATGGTCAGGAAGTAAAGGTTGAACAGATGATTGATTGGGGGAAATCAGCGATCGCCCAAATTCTAGCCCGTTATCCAGAAGCAATTTGTGGCGCGGAATGGGACTGTAGTCGCGAGACGGTACGAATTATTAATAGCAAAGGTTTAGACTGTGGCTATACTGATATTACGGTGGATGGCTCTCTGAGTGCAGAGTTGACGAGGGGGGATGACTTTCTCAATGTTTGGTATGGTCAATCGGAACGGGGAAATTTAGATCCTGACGCGATCGCCAAAAAAGTCTTGCAATACCTCGATTGGTCGAAAAAGAATGCTAAGGCTCCAACGGGTAAAGTGCCAGTAATTTTTACGGGCAAGGCAGCGGATTTATTATGGGGAGTAGTAGCGATCGCTATGAGTGGGCGACAGGTGCAGCAAAAAGCTACACCTTGGCTCGAAAAAATTGCACAGCCTGTAATTTCTAAGATCTTCACCATTAGCCAACATCCAGATTTTGGTGTGTATAGCACTCCCTTTGATGATGAAGGGACTCCCACGCAGGAAACTACTTGGATTACAAATGGTGTATTGCAAGGATTTTATGGCGATGAGCGCACTTGCAAAGAATTAGGTATTGCCGCCACAGGTAACGGCTTTCGTGGAGATTTGGGCAATTATCCAAGTCCGGGGTTATTTAATCTGGCGATCGCTGCCAATCAAACCATTCAAGGAGATATTTTAGAACTTGCCGCCACATTGAAAAATGGCTTAATTGTCGATCAAGTCCTAGGAGATGATACGGATTTATCAGGAGATTTTTCGGTTAATGTCGATTTGGGCTATCGCGTCAAAAACGGCAAAATAGTCGGGCGAGTCAAAGACACAATGCTATCAGGAAATATTTATAAAGCACTTAATCAAGTGACGGCTGTGGCAAGCGATCGCAATTGGTATGGTTCTCTCTATGTACCAGCCATGATTGTCGAAGGTCTATCCATCACCAGTCGGGATTCTTAACCAAAAAAGTGAGTAGCGGCACTTCGCGCCGCTACTCACTTTTTTGGCAGTCATTTTTTATCCTTGTTTAGAGTCTGAACCATCGATAATGCGTTGGAACAGATAACCTGTACCTCTTGCAGTCAAAATCAACTCAGGATTACTAGGATCTTCTTCAAGTTTTGCCCTTAGACGAGAGATGTGAACATCAACAACACGAGTATCTACGTGACGTTCTGGTGTATAGCCCCAAACCTCTTGCAAGATTTCGGCTCTCGAAAAAGCCTCACCTGATCGCCCGACCAAAAGTTCTAACAAGCTAAATTCCATACCCGTTAAGCGAATACGCTCATCGGACTTAAAGACTTGACGCTTATTAGTATCAATTCGGATGGTATTAATATGAATCACACCAGAACTGGGGATACCTGATGTGCCATTGCGATCGAATCGGCGTAGTACTGAACGAATCCGAGCTTCTAATTCCTTAGGCGAAAATGGCTTAACAACGTAATCATCTGCGCCTAATTCAAGCCCTGTGATGCGATCGGCAACATCGCCTAAAGCTGTCAGCATGATGATCGGGATATCAGATTCTTTGCGAAGCTCTTGACATACCCCGTAGCCGTCGAGTTTTGGCATCATTACATCAAGAACCACCAAATCAGGGTTTTCTTTATGAAAAACTTCGATCGCTTCTTCGCCATCTGCGGCGGTGACGACCTCATAGCCGATCATTGACAGACGAGTTTCCAGAATTCGACGAATACTTGCTTCGTCGTCTACAACTAGGATTTTTTCCTTATGGTTTTCCAAGCCAGTTTACACTCCACTATGTTGCTAGCTGCAATTCAGTAAAATTTTATGATTTTACATATTTATTTAACTAAGTTTACAAGAAGTCGGTCGTTACAATCCGAAAACAAAACTTAAAGTTTCAGAATAAACTTAATCTAAATTTTGGTGATCGCGATCGCTACCTGAAATATCAAAATATATGGCAATGCAATAAATAGTTAGCAAGTGAAAGTAGCGCAAAGCTCAACCTTCAGGTATTTGGGTTCTAAGCAAGACTTGTATTGCTATAGTTCTAAATCTAGGGGTATTGCAAAAGTTGTCTCGACGCTATGGGTTAGAATTGTATAAAGTTTTATGTGAAATAAGGATTTCCCCGATCATGACTGAACCAACTCAAGTACCACAGGCTGCCGATCCAAAAATGGGATTTAACACCTATGCAGAGCGCCTAAATGGTCGTGCTGCTATGGTTGGTTTTATTTTGGCTGTTGCGATCGAATTTATCACTGGACAAGGTTTGTTGGCGTGGCTTGGACTGATTGACATTAGCTAGATATGAGATGTAGCTAAAAGTGCTGCATCTCATATCTATATTATTTAGTTGTTTCCTATTACTTTCTATGGCATCTGGCAAAATCGAGAACTCTCTGTACTGGTTTGCGGCAATTTTGGGATTAGTTCTCGATCAAGCCTCCAAATATTTAGTTGTGCAGTACCTTAAAGGCACTGCATCTTTTCCTTTAATCGATGGCATTTTTCACTTCACCTATGCCACCAACACAGGAGCAGCCTTTAGCTTGTTTAGTGGTCAAATCGACTGGCTGCGATGGGTTTCCATGATTGTGAGCTTGGGGCTAGTTGCCTTTGGTATATTTGTTAAGAACCTAAGCCAATGGGAGCAAGCAGGTTATGGGTTTATTTTGGCAGGAGCCGCAGGTAATGGTATCGATCGCTTTGTGGCGGGCTATGTAATTGATTTTATCGATATCAGAATCATTCGCTTTGCAATTTTCAATATCGCTGATGTCTCGATCAATGTTGGGATTGTATGTTTAGCGATCGCCATTTTATTTGCCGCCAAGCCCTCACGCAAAAAATAAACCCCAAATAAACAAAGGTGGCACAATGCGCCGCCTTTGTTTAAGATTGCTATATTTATTTAAGTTGGGACTTACGCAAGACTAAGGAATTTACTAGGTTTTAGGTAGATGTAGCTCGTGCAAAGCACGCGCTACATCTACCTGATGAGTAAGTCCTATAAGTGAAAGGCGGCGCATTGAAATCCGTTCAATATGTTTTATTAGGAGCATTAGCAATATGGCAAATCCCCCAGCAAGTTCCCCCAAAATAGTCGTCGTAACTAATGGCAAGGGGGGGGTAGGCAAAACCACAACAGCGATCGCCTTAGCAGGAATTTTGGCAAAGGAAGTGAAAGTATTAGTTGTGGATGCTGATGTACAGGGAAGCTTGTCTTGGTGGGTGGGGCGTAGTGATAAAAATATGGGTTTTGACATAGCCAAAGAAATTGATCCGACCCATTTAAAAAAATTACCGAAACTTAGCAGTTACGATCTAGTATTGGTAGATACACCACCTGCTCTACATTCCCATGCTTTGTCTACTGTTGTAGCGATCGCTGACTATTTAGTTCTTCCCAGTCCCCCCGCACCGATGGACTTAACTGCTCTCATAGAAACTGTTAAAAATACTGTGCGACCTGCCCAAGTTCCACACCGAGTTTTACTCACCCGTGTTGATCCGCGCTGCCTCAATGAGGCTCTAGAAGCTCAAAACACTTTGCTAGAGGTGGGAGTGCCTGTTTTTCATGCCTTTGTGAGAGCTTATAAAGCCCATGAACGGGCTGCTCTAGAAGGAAAACTAGTGACAGAATGGAAGGGAAAAAATGCGAGAGAAGCAGAAGCGGACTATCGACGTGTAGTTGATGAATTGCGCCGTGACATTCTAAAGTGAGGGCAGTTGTGGTGCTAAGAACTTCACTTTAGCTACATTTACTAAATAATTACTAAAAAATATGTCAACTAAAAAGAAAGTCGGAATTGGAGATTTATTACGTGATGAAGCCCAAAAGGTTGCAGAATCAACAGTTATCGAAATCCAAGCAGAAACCGTTACGGAAACTAACAACCAAGTTGCTACTCGTCCAGCCCTAAACATTGAAAAAGCTCAGGCTGTGAGTGGCTCACAAGCAAAAATCAATGTTCTAGAATCTGCCTTAGCACAATCTCAAACACAGGAAGCTGAACTTTCTCAAACGATCGCTGATTTGCAAAAAGATTTGAAATTTAGCCAAACCAATGTCGAGCTTTTACAAAAATCATTGGCAGCAATCGAGCAATTAAAGAATGAGCTAGAGCAACAATTAGTGGAAGTTAAGCGTGATAATTTACGCCTTGCGGAAGCCAATATTCAACTTTTAGAGCAGGTCAAAACTTTGGAATCTTCTCAAACCCCATTAGTTGAAGTTCCTAGTTCTTCACAATTAGTTTCTCAAACTCCTCAAAATAATCGAGCAACACCACGCAAGCAACCTGTCGAACAACCCTATCCCCATCGCGATCGCAATCCCTATGCGCGTCCAACGGGTTCTAATGATCAGTTACAGCGTATAAACAATAAAAATATTGGCTGGATGGATTAAATACTTATAGCAATCCCGAAATGGGTTAAAACAGGGATCGACTTCGTTCACCCAGCGTGGACTGATGGCTGAGCGCAGTCGAAGCCACAAATGATTCAGGGTTGCTATATAACAAGCGATCGCCATCTTCTTTTTGCTTTTGTTTTCTCCTATATAGGACTTACGCATCGGGTAGCTGTAGCGTAAGTCAAAATCCTGTACTTTTAGTCACATTTGCATGAAAGTTGAAATTACAGCAATTCCCGATGTTTTATTAATTACTCCTAGAGTATTTGCGGATGATAGAGGATTTTTTTATGAGTCCTATAACCATCAAGCTTTTGTGAAAAAAACGGGTTTAGATATTAATTTTGTGCAAGATAATCATTCCCGATCGCAAAAAAACGTCTTGCGGGGATTGCATTATCAAATTGGTCAACCTCAAGGTAAATTGGTCAGGGCTTTGGTTGGGACAATTCAAGATGTTGCTGTGGATCTACGGCGAGATTCCCCGACATTTGGTAAGTCAGTGAGCTATATTCTCAGTGCTGAGAACTATCAGCAATTGTGGATTCCTGTGGGCTTTGCCCATGGATTTGCCGTATTGTCTGATGTGGCGGAAGTAGCTTATAAAGCCACGGATTACTATGCGCCGAGTGAAGAACGGTGCTTATTATGGGATGATCCTGATGCGGCGATCTCATGGCAACTTGATCAGCCCCCCATTTTGTCTCCTAAAGATGTGATTGGGAAATCATTAAAAGAAGCAGAATTATTTGTATGACCTCAAAAACATCTCCAGCACAATTTCACAAAGTATTAGTTACAGGTGGAGCAGGTTTTATTGGCTCTAATTATGTGCATTATGCCCTTGCCAATCATCCAGCATGGGAGATTGTTGTTTTAGATAAACTAACCTATGCTGGCAATTTAGATAATCTCAAGGCTGTGAGCAATCGCATTACTTTTATTGAAGGCGATATTGCTAATCCCGAAGATGTAGAAAAAGCAGTAAATGGTATGGATGCTATTCTCAATTTTGCGGCTGAAAGCCATGTAGATAGGAGTTTACGCGACCCTCTTCCATTTATTCGCACGAATATCGAAGGGACATTACTTCTGTTAGAAGCTGCGAGAAAATATAAAATTAAGCGATTTCTTCATGTTTCTACGGATGAAGTCTACGGTGATTTGGTGGGCAGCGATCGCCATTCATTGGAAGCCGATCCGCTAACGCCTCGCAGTCCTTACGCTGCCTCAAAGGCAGGAGCCGAGCATCTAGTGTTTTCCTATGGTATTAGTTATGGGTTAGATATGGTGATTACACGCGGTTCTAATACCTATGGACCCTATCAATACCCCGAGAAGATTATTCCTCTCTTCGTTACCAATGCTCTAGAGTCAAAATCTCTTCCCATCTATGGAAAGGGTGAGGCTGTTCGTGATTATCTTTATGTGGAAGATCATTGTTCAGGTATTGATACGGTGTTGCACGCGGGCAAAACTGGCCATGCCTATAACATTGGTGCGCGGGTAGCAATTAATGGGATTGAAGTTGCAAAGACTATTTTAAGCTTGCTGGAGCGCCCTGAATCCTTGATGCAGTATGTCAGCGATCGCCCCGGACATGACTATCGCTATTCCGTTGATCCTAGTGCGGCGGAAGATTTGGGATGGCAACGTAAATGGGATTTTGAACGAGGTATTGCTCAAACCGTTGATTGGTACAAGCAAAATACTGATTGGTGGCAGGCGGTCAAAGATAAGAAGGTATTCCAAGAGCATTACAACCAGTGGTACGCCCGATGACGAATCTAGTCAAAGTTGCTTTAATCGGGGCAAATGGTCAGTTAGGTTCGGATATTGCTCAGCACTTTGCTCAGTCTGATCTTTATCAACTCACGCCCCTAACTCGTGCTGATATTGATATTAGGCAAGAGGAATCAGTACATCAGGTTTTGACTAGTCAAAAATTTGATGTGGTGATTAATAGCGCAGCCTATGTGCGAGTTGATGATTGTGAGCAAGAGGTGGAAACGGCTTTTGCTGTTAATGCTTTTGGGGCTTTGCATATTGCCAGAGCCTGTCGTGAAATTGATGCTCTTTGTGTCTATATCAGTACCGATTATGTTTTTCGAGGCGATCGCCAATCCGCCTATACCGAATCTGATCTGGCTGATCCCGTAAGTATTTATGGAGCATCCAAATTTACTGGTGAGAACTTAGTCCGCCAAACTACGCCGCGATCGCTAATTTTGCGAATTTCTAGCGTATTTGGAAAAGCAGGAGCAAGCGGTAAGGGTGGCAACTTCATCGAAACAATCATCAAGAAAGCTAAGGCAGGCGATCCACTTAAGGTAGTCAACGATATGTTTATGTCACCGACCTATACCTCCGATGCCGCGAGATTGTTAGATGCACTTTTGCAATCAGGCGCAACAGGAATAATACATGGTGCAAATGAAGGTACTTGTTCATGGTATGAGTTTGCGAGTCAATCGTTGAAGCTAGCCAATATCTCTCACCCGATCACCTCAATTCCTGCTTCGACATTTCCCACCAAAGCCACAAGACCGATTAACTCTGCATTAGTTAGCGATCGCTTAGAGAGCATTACTAATTTTAGAATGCGCCCTTGGCAAGAAGCTGTGACTGCATATTTAGCAGAAAAATCCTATTGTTAGATTTTTATTTGCAGCGCTTTGCGTTTTCTTAAAACCCAGATAAATTTTCAAAAAGCTTGCAAAGCAAGCTTTTTGAAAATTTATCCATAACACACAAAAGCTAAATATGTAATGATATGGCGCACTTTACGCGGCATATCATTACATCAAAAATCGTTATTTAAGATGTGCAAACTATGAAAGCTCTAATTCTCTCAGGCGGCAAAGGCACAAGACTAAGACCACTCACCTACACAGGTGCAAAACAACTCGTACCCGTTGCTAATAAGCCGATTCTTTGGTACTGCATTGAAAGCATTGTGGCGGCAGGAGTTACTGACATTGGCATTATCATTAGTCCCGAAACTGGTGAAGAAGTTAAATCAAAAATAGGTAACGGCGATCGGTTTGGAGCCAAGATCGAATATATCCTTCAATCCGAACCCGCAGGACTTGCTCATGCTGTCAAAATTGCCCAGCCATTCCTCGGTGTTTCCTCATTTATCATGTTTCTTGGCGATAACCTGATTGAATCAAAACTAGAGGATTTCTTAGCCGATTTTCAGCAAAAACAACTAGATGCACTAATCCTATTGCGGCAAGTCGCTGATCCCAGAGCCTTTGGTGTTGCTACCGTTGATGAGACAGGCAGAGTGATACAACTTGTGGAAAAGCCCCAAAATCCTATCTCCAATCTTGCTCTTGTCGGTGTGTATTTCTTTAAAAATACTATTCATGCTGCGATCGCCCAAATCGTACCATCCGCCAGAGGTGAGCTAGAAATCACTGATGCTATCCAGAAACTAATCGATACCGATAAAAATGTTGCTGCCTCTGAATTAGAGGGATGGTGGCTAGATACAGGTAAAAAAGACGATATTCTTGCAGCTAACCAAATCGTTTTGGATGCCAGACTAAAATCAAGCAATTTGGGAGAGGTTGATGCTGATAGTAATATTAGTGGGCGTGTCCAAATTGGGGCTGGCTCTAAAATAACCAACTGTAAAATTCGCGGGCCAGTAGTGATTGGGGAGAATTGCAATCTTGAACAAGCCTATATTGGTCCGTACACAAGTATTAGCGATCGCGTCACGATTATTGACACAGACATCGAGCATAGCGTCATCCTCAGTGACACCAAAATCACAGGCATCCATCAGCGTATAGTCGATAGTGTGATCGGTCAAAGAGTCCAAATGCAGGTGTCACCAAAGCGTCCTCAAGCATTGCGGTTTCTCGTTGGTGATGATTCGCAACTGGAAATCACATAAAAAAGAGGCGCAAAGCGCCTCTTTTTTTTTTCTTAGCGAGAAGGTCCTAAACCAACAGCACCAGCATAAACTGCTTGACTGCCAAGCTCGGCTTCAATTCTGAGCAAACGGTTGTACTTCGCAACGCGCTCACTACGACAAAGAGAACCAGTTTTGATCTGACCTGCGCGAGTTGCCACGGCAAGATCGGCGATCGTGGTATCTTCAGTTTCACCAGAGCGATGGCTGATGACGGAGCGATAACCATTTTTGTCCGCAGTGGCGATCGCTTCTAGGGTCTCAGTCAAACTACCGATTTGATTGAGCTTAATCAAGATTGCACTGGCGCAACCTTCACGAATACCACGCTCTAGACGGGTCTTATTGGTAACGAACAAATCATCACCCACTAACTGGGTATTTTTAAGCTGATCGGTTAATGCTTTCCAACTCGCCCATTCATCCTCTTGTAAGCCATCTTCGATGGAGATGATCGGATATTTGGAGATCAAACCTTCGTAATAATTGATGAATTCTTGAGGGCTGAGGGTTTTGCCATCGATCGCATAATTACCACCTTTAAATAACTCATTCGAGGCTACGTCTAACGCTAGGGCAACCTGTTCACCTGGTTTATAACCTGCTTTGGTAATGGCATCGGTTAGCAACTCTAGAGCCGCTTGGTTGGACTCAAGATTCGGCGCAAAACCACCTTCATCGCCAACTGCTGTAGATAAACCCTTTTCATGGAGTACCGAGCTAAGGGCTGCAAATACTTCTGCACCGTAACGCAAGGCTTCTTTGAAAGTAGGTGCGCCAACGGGGACGATCATAAATTCTTGAATATCCACGTTATTGTCCGCATGAGCGCCTCCATTGAGAACGTTCATCAGAGGAACAGGTAGAACATTAGATAAAGGTGTCCCCAAGTAGCGATATAGAGGCTGTCCGATCGCTTTAGCGGCGGCTTTAGCGGTGGCGAGGGAAACCGCGAGAATCGCATTTGCCCCAATTTCGGATTTGTTGGGTGTTCCATCACGATTGATGGCGATGCGATCGACTAATTCTTGATTAAGTGCATCAACGCCCTTGAGTTCGGGTAGAAGTTTTTCATGAATATTGCGAACCGCGATTAAGACTCCTTTGCCTCCATAGCGTTTTTTATCTCCGTCCCGTAGTTCGTGGGCTTCAAAACTACCAGTAGATGCACCACTGGGAACCTGTGCGAGACCGATTGCGCCGTTGGCAAGTTTGACTTCCGCTTCAACGGTTGGCTTGCCACGCGAATCGAGAATTTCCCGTGCAGCGATCGCAATGATTTCTGTTCCTTTAGTCACTGTGAACTATTCCTTGTAATGATTAGGTGAAACTCTTCGCAATAATCTTACAGTTTTGCGATACCTCATTGCTCAAATGTTAGGTTTTCATTAAAAAAATTGACAAATTTAGCATTTACTCCATTGATTAGCAACAAGTAGCTAAGCGCAATTAAAAAACTGTGGCGCAGGCTTTGCCTGCGCCACAGTTTTTTAATTGCGCTTAGCTGAGTTTATAAAAGTCATATTGCCCCATAAATCGTCTTTGTCCTCACACAATTATCGTGAAATTATTCAAGTCCCAAAACTAGAGCATCAAGCCTTCTAATTCTTTCAACCATAATTTTCATCACACTAAGCGCAAAATATGGAGTTTGTTGCACTAAAAAAGTAAAGCGTTTCTCATCAATCGGAACTAACTTACTTTCTGTTTTGGTGATAGCCGTAGCGCCTCTAGGCAATGCACTGATAAGAGCCATTTCTCCAACAATTCCACCAGCACCAGTGATATCTAAAAATTTACCATCTATAGAAATTTCTACTTCACCTTCAAGCACCACATACATGCGATCAGCGATCCCACCTTTTTGAAAAATTACTTCACCTGCTGGAATTGTAATGAAGTTTTTTTCATTTTTAAATAAATCAATCGTTGTCAAAATGTAGCTCCGTTTTATTATTGCTTTATCTGAAAATGAATAAATACAAAGTTCATTTACTGATTATGATTTGAGATGGTCGCAGTAAAGTTAAGGAACAGTTAATGGTTTTTTGTCACCTCATAATTGCAGCAATCAGAGCCGCGATCGCTCCGCCAATCGTTGTATTAATTCCATTTACCAATTCATTGGTGAGCCAATCATATTTTTCTTGCAAAGTTGCTCCAATCAGACTTTCGATATTAGTCGCGATAAAAGACGCGATCGCACAGTACAACAAATCCCAAGGACTAGTTAATAAGCCAACAGTACAACCAATCGCAGCAATCAATAGCGAACCAAGTATTCCCGCGATCGTACCTTCAAGACTAACTGCGCCCTCAGTGCCTGCGGGAACGGACTTGAGCGTGGTGATCAAAAATGTGCTTTTCCCATAAGACTTACCAATCTCACTAGCAGTTGTGTCAGCAAGTTTGGTGCTAAGGCTTGAGACATAAGCTATTAGCCACAAAGGATTTGGTGCGATCGCCTGACCAATGGCACAAATTGCTCCTGTTGCTGCTGAACCCCAGAGATTTTCAGGACCTCTTGCCCCGTCACGTTTTTCGGCAATCCCTTTTGCTTCTTTAATGTCTTTGCCGATCCTTGTCACCCCTGAACCTGCAATTAGATAACTTAAAATAACTACATAACCCTGCCATCCTAAACAGCCCCAAATCACAATTCCTAATATCCAAGCATGGTAAATTCCTGAAGTAGTCAAGACTTTGCGAGGTAGTAATAAAGCGATCGCGCCCAAAAATGTATTTAAGGCGATCGCGATTAACCAGCCCTGTGAAATGAAGAAACTATTTATCATGGTAGTCAATCTTAAAAATATTAAAGAAAATGGATAACTTAGATTAAGAATTAAAGGATCTTGCAGTACTACTTATTCAACATACTACGGAGTAAAAATAATGACAGAAGCCTTTGAGCAGTTTTTAGGGAATTTACGGTGGATGGGCTGGAATTTATTTTTGGCAATTATTCCATGTGTACTTAGCTTTGTTTTATTACCTAAGCGATCTCCAAAGCGATTATCCCAAAATATGATCTGGTGGTCTGGGCTAGCGATATTTATCTTATTTTTACCCAATGCGCCTTACATAATTACCGACATTATTCATTTCGTAAGTGATTCGCGATCGCCAGAGATTTCGCCTAATGGCGTAATTTTTGTGTTAATACCACAATATACAGTTTTTTTATTACTCGGCTATGAGTGCTATGTCCTGTCAGTGATTAAGTTAACTGAATACCTAGATTGGCTGAAGATTATCAAAAATACTGTTTGGCTGGAACTCAGCATTAACCTGATCTGCGCGATCGGTGTGTATTGGGGAAGATTCAACCGATTAAATAGCTGGGATGTGTTTACGCAACCACAATTTGTTATCAGTGAAGCTCTAAGTAATTTAACAAGCCCTAATTTCTTTATTGGTACAACGTTGTTTTTTGGAATCTTTACTAGCCTTTATTACATTTTTAAATGGATTAATCTGGCTCTGATTTTTTACTGGCAGAAACATTCGAGTCAAATTTCTACTTAACAAATCATGAATATAGGCATAGGCCCTTGTATTAGGACAAATCAAAACAGAAATATTGTGGGGCGGCGCTTTCCACATTGTTTCTGTAAGACTGACTACGGCTGTATAAAGATAGAGGATATTTAGGATAGATATTTAATGAGCAACAGGACAGGAGAGTTACGGATCTGATATTGCTCTTTAATTTTCTGGTTTTACCTTCCTAATCATTACCTAATGTGCCGTCCCATTCCTCTTTACTATGAAACAACATTATGAAACAACGCCCTGACAATCTGCAACGCTTTTGGTTGCCTTGCCTTTTGGCGATCGCCTTATGCTTTTCGATCATCGTTAGCAATCCTGCGATTGCTAAAAATTCTCCTATTATTTCTATTAAAACTAATTATTATGATATTCAAGGTTCTAGCTCAACCCAACTGCGATCGCAATTGAACCAACTTGGGATCGTCGATCCTAATACTGGCGATCGCTTTGATGCATATACCCGTTGGCAAGTAAGGTGGAGCTATAATTACCTACCCATTGGCAATCAGTGCCAGATCACCAACCCAAAAGTTAACATAGATGTAACTTTTACGATGCCCCGATGGAATAATTCGGCAAATGCATCTGTAGAGTTAAAAAAACGTTGGAATCGCTATATCACTGCTTTACAGACGCATGAAGACGGGCATAAAAATCATGGAATCAATGCTGGTAAAGATGTTTTGCAAACTCTGACTAATCTCATAACGCCATCATGTCAACAGATCAGTAATGTTGCAAATCAAAAGGGACAGGAAGTGATTAAGCAGTACAACCTCAAAGATATTGAATACGATCGCCTTACTAATCATGGTTTGACTCAGGGAGCAGTCTTTCCGTAAAAAATTAGCGCGGTTTGTCCGTATTGGCGGCGATCGCAACAGACTAGATCGCCGTTTCGATCGGATAGTGGACGCAATGGAGATAACATGTCAACTGCTAGAAATTGGGTCACGGGACATAATTGTCCCTAGATTTAAAAGTGCTATATAGTGTGGATATTGCTTTAAAATATTGCTTAAGAGCATGAGTTTTGTAGCTTTGATTGCAGCTATGGTAGAAGTATTGGATAACCCATCCCCAAAAGAAATTACTCAAAACAACGCTATTGTGGCAAACGGTTTGAGCAAAACCTACCGTAATGGGTTTTGGCTAAATCAAACAATTAATTCTTTGCAGTCTTTTTCATTAAATATTAGCAAAGGCGAGACATTTGGGGTTTTAGGCCCTAATGGTGCGGGGAAAACTACATTATTAAAGATTTTGCTAGGTATTGTCCAGCCAACATCGGGGACTGGCGAAATTTTAGGATATCCCCTAGGCGATCGCATTGCTAAGCAATCCATTGGTTATTTACCTGAAAATGCTTATTATTACGACTACTTAACAGGATGGGAACTACTCGATTTTATTGGTAGTTTGTTTGGAGTTGCTCCATCACTGCGTCGCCAGAGGATTGCTGATTTACTAGACCTTGTTGGTTTATCTCAGTCAGTTGCGCGTAAAAAGCAATTGCGACAATATTCTAAGGGAATGGTGCAACGAATTGGTGTTGCTCAAGCCTTAATTAATGATCCTGAAGTGGTATTTCTGGATGAGCCAATGTCTGGGCTTGATCCTGTTGGGCGTTATCAGGTTCGTGAAATTATTTTAATGCTAAAAAAACAGGGTAAAACTGTATTTTTTAACAGTCATATCCTGTCGGATGTGGAATTAATCTGCGATCGCATCGGGATTCTTAATAAGGGCGAACTCGTTGCGATTGGGACTTTAAATGAGCTTCTCGGTACTGAGCAGTCCTATCAGGTGAGTGGGCATGGTGGCACTGAGACAGATCTAAAACCTTGGCTACAACATCTGATTTTCCAAGGTGATACTTGGCATGGTCAGTTGGAAAAAGAGTTGCCAGAATTTTTGACCTATATTGCTGGTATTGGGGCAAAGGCAATCACGATTGATTTAGCGCGTCAAACCTTAGAGGAATTTTTTATCGAGCAAATCAAGACCTCACGACATAAAGATTGAATCTTCTTGCAGTTTATATCGAGAGTTAATTCGATTGTATATATGCTCTCCATCCGCCATATTTCGTGATTTCTTTCTGCCCTTCACAGAGGAATGGTTCACCTAAGACTCCTAATACTTCTTGTCCATTGCCAAGAATGATTTTACCAATGGACAATCCTGCAGGTTCAGATAAGAGGATTTTGCCGAGAGCTTCAAGGGTAATTGACCAGATTTCTAAAGCGATCGCTTGTCCATTTTCGCTAACTCTGAGCATGGCAGGATGGCGATCGCTAATTGACCAGAGGCGATAAATAGGAGCAGTTAGATCTTCTCTCACAAAAATTGCACCAACTTTTTGTAAGTTTCCATTTAACTCTAAACCGCGCATTAAGGTTCCATTAACTGCAAATTCAATCATTTGTTTTTACTATGTTCTCTTTTAATATTAAGATAGGCGGCGCAAAGCGCTGCCTATCTTAATAATTGTAGCAATTTCTCTGCAGACTCATTACCCAGATTCCAATTTGAGTAAACTCTGAGTAGACTTCCTATAACTTTTTGCTAATGAGTTTGCGCCGTTTTGGATACCTCCGCCACAAATTTGGTAATGACTTTACGCGGCGGCTTTTGTATAAACATCATCTAGCAAAGCAAATAATTCATCTACTTGAGAAGATGTAAATAAACTGTCGATGCCTTGGGATGCGAAGTCGGTAAATGGAGATTCATAGAGACGTTCGGCGGCGATCGCACCATGTTCGGTGAGGTAGTCAATAATCATGTTGATAAACTCTATTTGGTTAGCGTTTAGAGTTTTATCGGTGAGAAATTTGCCAAATTCTTGTTTAGCTACTTCGCGATCTAGTCCAATTAGCGATCGCACGAATAACCCTAGACCATGAGATTCTTGCTTAGCACGGTCAAGGTCTTCGGCATTGCCTAAAGCATTTTCTAGCAAGATTGTCTCTAGTTCTGACAGATCGCTTTCAGTGAGTTGTTTATTATTTCTGAGTTTGAAGATGACCATTTGGTCTTGATGCGATCGCAAAAAGTCTCTTGCTTTAGCTCGAAATTTTTCAAAGCTATCAGGTGGGGTGAAGTGGGGTAATTCGATAATCGTTTCATCACCCATCTCGTCCTCAAAATTGGTATAGATCGGTTGACGCTGTTGTTTTTCGATGAGCTTAACTAGACCTCGTAGGCGTTTGCGGACTGCTTCTAGCATGGGCAAGGTTACGTCTTGCCACCATTCGTCGGTTTGAATGTCTTGAATTAGTTCTAGTTGTGCTTGGACTAGGGGGATAGATGACTTTTGCTCTAGTAGGTTGGCGATCGCCTTAACCTGATCGCGAAGCCGCGTAAAGGAAGAGTGCGATCGCAGGATGGCTAGTTGTAATTTGAAGATGAGGGTATCAAATCTTCTAATTTCTTCGGCTTCGGGTTCGATTTGGGCGGGTAATCCTGCGATTTCTTGGCTCAGTTCGTTTAGGTCTTGCTCAGATAGCGATCGCCATGTTTGCAGATTGTTATATTTTTCAATAAGTTGCCTTTTGGGTCGCACGATGAAGTTTTCAATATTCATAGCTGCAACCTCTGAGTAGAGGATCTGCGCGATCTGGTTGCGTAGTGATGATTCGGGATTGGTGACGGGATTGTAGGTGGCTCCATCATCTTTCAATTGGGATATACGCTGGCTGAGCGCGTTGTCCTGAACCTGTCGAAGGGAAGTCGAAGCCAAAACCTCACTAGCATTTTCGACTGCGGTTGCCGTCCCTTCGACTTCGCTCAGGGAGCTAGATGGTATGCGTTGGCTGAGCGGAGTCGAAGCCATAAGCTGCCGATCTAATTCGGCGATTAGATCTAATCTGGTGGTAAATAGTTGCTTGCCTAGAGACTTGGGGATAGGGGCATCAATGGTTTGAACATTTTGTCTGAAAAATTCGAGATTTTGGCAGTAGTCGAATAGGTAGAAAAATTGTTTGTCCTGACCATCGCCAAATAGATCGGGACAGAGACGAGTGCCGCGTCCGACCATTTGCCAAAATTTAGTTTTGGAGCGTACCAGTTTGAAAAGGACTAGGTTAACGACTTCAGGGACATCGATGCCTGTGTCGAGCATATCGACGGAGATGGCGATATGAGGGGCTTTATCTTTTTTAGAGAAGTCATCAATTAGGTCTTGGGCATAGGGAGTTCTATTGGTGATCAGTCTGGCAAATTCACCTTTGAGATGAGGGTAATTGACATTAAAGCGCTCTTCAATAAAATCCGCGTGTTTTTGATTTTTGGCGAAGATGATGGTTTTACCGAGCCGATCGCCTCCTGCTACTTTTAAACCTCTGGTCATGAGATGCTCTAGCACCTTATCGGCGGTGTCTTGATTGAATAACCATTGGTCTAATGCCCCTGCTTCAATGCGATCGGGAATATTGCCTTCTTCATCCCATTCCATTGCGTCCCATTCTTCTTTCTCAGATTCCGAAAGTTCATCATATTTGATGCCTTCTCGTTGAAATTTGAGGGGTACGGATATGGCTTGAGTGGGGACTAGATAACCATCTTTGACAGCATCTTCTAGCTGATAGGCATCGGTAGGTACACCGTTTTCTAGGTCAAATAAGCCGTAGGTGTTGCGATCGATTTCATCCTTTGGTGTGGCGGTGAGTCCTAATATGTGGCAGTCAAAGTAGTTAAAGATGTGGCGGTATTTCTGGAAGACGGAGCGATGGGCTTCATCGATGATGATTAGGTCAAAATGTCCGACTCCAAAGCGCTTTTGTCCGTTTTTAGTGTCATTGATTAGCCCCATCATCGTGCCTTAGGTGGAGGCATAGACGCGCCCTTCGGTTTCTTTTTCGGTGAGTAGGTTGACGGGTGCGGAGTCGGGTAGATGTTTTTTGAATACTTTAATTGCTTGGTTAACTAGGGAGATGCGATCGGCAAGAAATAGGGCGCGTTTGACCCAGTTGCAACGCATCAGTAAATCGACTAGGGCGATCGCGGTTCTGGTTTTGCCTGCGCCTGTTGCCATGATAATTAGGACTTTGCGCTCTTTGTTCTGCTCGAAGGCTTCGGAGACTTTACGGATGGCGCGGGCTTGGTAATGGCGGGAGGCGATCGCAGGATTTATATTTGCTGTTGCCGGAGGTTTCTGGGTGGTGCGGCGTTGGATCAGTAGTTCTAGCTCGGCTTTTTTGTAAAAGCCTTGGATTTGGCGGGGTGGGTAGTTGCTGTCATCCCAGATGTGATGCTCGTAGCCGTTGGTGTAGAAGATGATCGGGCGTTGTCCAAATTGGGCTTCTAGGCAATCGGCATAGAGTTTTGCTTGTTGTTGTCCTACCCTTGGGTCTTTTTTGGTGCGTTTGGCTTCGACTGCGAGGGGTTTGCCATCGTTGCCCCAGAGGACATAATCGACAAAGCCTTTGCCTGAGGTGTTGGGCATTCCTGAGACTTCAAATTCTCTGGTTATGTTTGCCGTTCCTTCGATCCCTGCAATATTTTCTGCTGCGTTTACCGTCCCTTCGACTCCGCTCAGGGAGCTGGATGCTTTACGCTGACTGACTGGATAACTACGCTGGCTGAGCGAAGTCGAAGCCAAAACCCCACTAGAATCTCCTGCTGCGTTTGTCGTCCCTTCGACTCCGCTCAGGGAGCTGGATTTTCTCGAATCTAAGATCCAGCCAGATTCCTGTAATAGCAAGTCTATAAATAGGTCGCGGGTTTGGGCTTCGGAATAGTCGTGGGGATCTGGTTGGACTGTATTGGCTTGTTTGACGGCTATGAGTTCGGCGCGGAGTCGTTTTAGTTCATCGTCGATCGCATTTTTATCGGCTAAGAGTATGGACAGTTTTTCATCGCGATCGCTTAGCTCTTGTTCTAGTTTCTGAAGTTGTGCGGCTGTGGTTGCCGTCCCTTCGACTTCCCTTCGACTCCGCTCAGGGCTGGCGCTCAGGGAGCTAGATTGTCCTTGTTGGCTGAGCGAAGCTGAAGCCTGTGTGCTTTTCTTGGGGATTGCTTCGCTGTCAAATTTGAGGGCTGGATCGGGTTTGGTGGTGCGTCCGTAGGTATGTCCGAGCCAGTAGGCGATGTGAAAGAATTCGCGAATGGCGATGATGGCATCTTGGGTGGGGATGGGTTTTTGATCGTGGACGGCGTTGTTACCTATTTTGATGATCAGTTTAGCTTTGTAAAAGACGGCTTCGCCAACTAGTTCTTTAAAGGTTGGCTCGTGGACTAGGGCGCTGAGGTTGTCTTGATAGGGGAGTCTCAGGGATGTGTCGTATTTGTATAGCCAATTTACGGTTAGTTCTAGGGCGCGACGGGCATAGAAACAGGCTGTACGCGGATCGCGGTAGGCGGTTCTAAAGGCTTTGTGGGCGGATTCGTAGATTGCGGGAAATTCTGGTTTGAGAAAGCTGAACTGTGCCATTTCGCCCCCTAGTATTTTTATTTTAGGATAGCAAATATTACATGGCTATCAACAATTTATAACTACTATATAATGCTTGTATCTTTTCTTGTGCGATCGCTATGAATGCAATTAAGTGTAGGGCTGTTGTCAAAAATGGCAAGCTCGATATGCCAGTGATTAATTTGCCTGAAGGAACTGTTGTGGAGGCGATTTTTTGGGTGGATCAAGATGTGCAAGATGAAACGGAATATTTGCTGTCAACGGATGCTAATCGGCGCTATTTGTTAGAGGCTTTGGAAGAGCTAAAGCAACCTCAAAATTTTGTCTATGTTGATATGGATAAGCTATGAGAAAGGTTGCATTTTTGGCTCGTGCGTTTGATGAGTTTAATGTGTGGGCTGTGCAGGATAAGAAGATTTACAGCAAAATTGTTTCGCTGATCAAGGATGTTAATCGCGATCCTTTTGCTGGATTGGGCAAGCCCGAACCTCTAAAGCATGAGCTATCTGGTTTATGGTCAAGAAGGATTACTGATGAACATCGCTTGGTTTATCAAGTTACGGATGAGGAGATTGTTGTTGTGTCGTGCAAGTTTCATTATTAAAATCAATTTCCCAGTCTTCAGCATCCAATACACAAAACTCTGTAAGTTCTGGATCGTTTAAAAAGTCTTCGGCAATTTTAGGAATATACGGGGCTAGATACTGATGTCTCTCGGTTAGAGACATTTTTGCGAGTTGGCGCATAGATATTTTTTTTGGCAAGGTTTTTATCCATTGTTGTTGGTGGGCTTTCTAAATTAAATAGCGATCGCGTCTAGTCCACGTTTTTCGACTATGTGTAGTAATTTTAGAGCCGTACCGCTTGGGTGCTTTTGTCCTATTTCCCATTTTTGAACGGTTGAGACGCTGGTGTTTAGCACTGCGGCAAATACGGCTTGGCTGACTTGGGCTGTTTCGCGGATGGCTTTAATTTTTTGTGGTTCGAGTTTTTCGATTTTTGGTAAACACAATATGTCAAACTCGCGCATGGTGATTTGATCCATGATTCCTGCTTCAAACATACCCATAGCTGTTTCGTGGACGGCTTCAAGAATTCGCGATTTTGTCATGACAATTTACCTTTGTTAGGTTTAGTTTATATCACTGAGTGATACAGATAAAGTGTAATTACAATACATCGCTGGCTCAACAATACATCGCTGGCTGAGCGAAGTCGAAGCCAAAACCACACTAGAATCTCCTGCTGCGTTTGCCGTCCCTTCGACTCCGCTCAGGGAGCTAGATTTTGACTCGCTTAGGGAGCTTTACAATTCTCCTCTAAAGGCGCGATGCTGTAATGATGCAAAGAGGGATTGGAGTTGGCTAGGTGATGCGCGATGTGTTGCTTTGAGTTTTTCTACGGCTTCGACTCGTTGAGCAAATTCTTTTTGTAGTGGAAGGGGTGGGGAAATAAACCTAATTTCTTCAAAGCGTGATTTACTAACCATTCCTTTCATTGATGCTGTAGAAGCTTCTTGAATAAGCTTTTTAGCAACTAAAATTTGAGTATAGATAAATTTGACGTTATGCATAAATGGAACTAGAGCATTAATTTGTTGATTAAATGCAACGTCACGATTCGCAATTGCCGCGTTACCTATACAAGAAGGAGTCCCCGCTATACAAGTAACTAAAATTGAACCTGAAGGAGCAATTCTCGAAACTGATTTACCTAATTCAGATAAGCCTTCTTCTGCTTGCGTTAGGTAATCTAGGGGAGTATTGATATTATCCGATTTTATCCATTCAATTGCATCACCATAAAATTCAGGATTAGCTCGTGAAGGAGTATTATAGCGGTTTTCAAATGAGCGTGATACGAGCATCACATTCATAAAACCAGCCAAAGAAGTCAGATTCGGAGACAGAATTGAAAGCGAGAGTGATAGCCTCATGAAGCTGTTCAGTGGTTCTCGGAGCAATCGAACGCAGAATGGAT
>CALRWX020000011.1:0-56148 GCA_943371975.1 Pseudanabaena sp. UWO311
GCATAAGTAGTTCTGGATGGCTTTGCCATCTTGGTGGTGGTGTTTGCCGTTTTTGATGATTTTTTCGCTCTGGCATTGTGGGCATTCCATAGCTTTCTCCTTTGCTCTGCCTCTATTTTCTCATACCACTAATTCACTGACCAGTGCCATAGTTTTAGATGTTTTTTCTTACCAACAAGAAGCAAAAGCTTGTTGACATTAAAATACAATCCTTAAAATAAATCAGGGTAAAATGTAATGAAGAAAATTGTTGGAGAAGAAAGCAAATCTAATAAATTAAATAGTTTAGAAGAGGATTGTTGAGACCGTTCCAAAAACTGAAGAAAAGCAAGCAGTCAAAAAAAGAGTTTAGCGGGTTGTATGAAAGGAACTTTTGTTTTGCCTTTGCCTGATGATTTTGATGAGCCTTTAGAAAAATTTGCGGAGTATATGTAAGCTACCATTAAACCTACGCCATCCTTCACCATCCCGCCTCCAAATACGAACTCAACCTCAAACGGGAATTTCCTGGACTTCCATTTTACGAAAACTTCCATCAATGGCCAGAATGGGGAAAATCCCTAATAGAACGTGAGTTTGGGATAAGGAAAAGGACAAAAAAGGGAGAAACCGATAAGCTGAAAATAAGAGAAACCAGTTCAGCGAGGCAACTCCCATGACTAATAGTTTAGAAGCCCTTTTCTGCTATGTCGATGATTTTTGGCAAATATTTGAACCAAAGTGGCAGCAGTTATTGCTCGGCAATGGATTACAGCAAAGACAAAGGTCACGATGTCTTGGTATGAGTGAAATCATGACGATTTTGATTAGCTTTCATCAAAACCATTACCGCAATTTCAAGCACTTTTATGAAGACCATGTGTGTAAATATTGGCGAAAAGAATTCCCGAAACTACCCAGCTATAACAGGTTTGTTGAGTTTATGGGTACAGCGATGATGCCTTTGTGCATATACCTCAAGCAATGTTGAGGCAAATGTACAGGTATCAGTTTTGTTGACTCTACCTGTCTGCATGTTTGCCACAATCTGCGGATAAAACAACACCGAGTCTTTAAAGGGATGGCGGAAAGAGGGAAAACCTCCGTGGACTGGTTCTTCGGCTTTAAATTAACGTGAGTTCGAGATAAGAAAATCGCTATAAACCCTGCAGAACAAGGATTTAGTTTAGTTGTTAAAGGGCTTTTTATTCGCAATAAGGCTCATGATTGCGAATTTTAGTGACTATAGAGCCTTATTCTCAATTATGGAGCTTATTGATAACAGTTTTGAAGTTATGTAATGACTTAACCACGAGAAATCAAGACTTTCAGGGATTGCTTATCCCGAACTCACGTTAATTAATAGCAAGGCCACACAAAGCATTTTTGAGCTAAAACTTTTATTTGCTGTTGTTAATCAACTTTTTCGGCAAAGTGAAATTCAGCATAAAAAAAGAACAGCCCTATTGGGCTGTTCTTTTTAGTGATTTATTTACTGCTTTGTCCTTCTTCGCGGCTGGATGTTTGGATATATAGAGTCAGCAAGAAGACAGTAGGTACGAATAGAGCCAAGAGGGTTCCTAGCAGACCAAGGATATTAGTTTCCATAAATTTTGGTTTTGAGGGCTTATTTTAAATATTTTGATGACTGCTAATATTCTAAGTTCAAACTTGATAGCTTGTACGAAAAAATTAAAAACCTAAAAAAGAAGGTGACGCAAAGCGACACCTTCTTTTTTAGAGATTAGGCTTCCCAGAGCTTGCTGATATTTTTTTCAAGGCGCTCTTCAGCTTCAGTAAAGACTTGGGCAGAATTATCGAGGATTTCGCCTGCATGCATTTCGAGGAGCTTGGTTGACAAGGCAATGCGATCGCGAGATTCATCAATATCGACAATCACCGCCTTGATGATGTCATTAATTTGAAATACACGGGTAGGATCACTGACGGGCTTTTGGCTAATTTCCTTAATATGCAGCAATCCAGAAACCCCCGCAAACTCTACAAATGCACCAAAAGGACGAATATTGCTCACCTTACCAGTGATCAATTGTCCCTTAGCGAGTTGACCGATCGCTGCGAGTTTAGCAGCCTGACGGTTAGATAGCACCAGCTTTTTACGGGTTTCATCAGCATCTAGGACGAGAACAGGAATCTTTTTACCTACCAATTTGGCTAGATCAGTTGCATCAGAGAGGTGAGATCGCGGCACAAAGCCACGCAGACCAACAGCATCGACAATGACACCGCCGCTATTAGTACCAATTACCTTAGTTTCAAACACTTTAGATTCTGCTTGGTAATCTCGTAGTGTTTGCCAAGCTTGCTTGAAGAGTAGGCGGCGCACTGATAGCTTCACTTCACCATCAGCATTCTGACTACTGATAATTAGAAACTCATATTCATTGCCGATGGGGAAAGCGTCACCAGAGCGTGAAGAACCACTGAGAGTAGCCTCTTCAATGGGCAGAAAACCTAAAGATTTAGCGCCAATATCGACATAAATGCCACTACTTTCGACTGAGATGACCTTACCCCTCACGACTTGCCCCACCGCGAACTCGTAATTATGTTCGGCAAGGGCATTGGCAAAATCATCGGCAGAAAATGACTGAATATTTGTTGTGGCGTTCATGGATAGGGATAAATATGCTAAAGATGCAAAGCGTAATTTGCGTGTATTTTAATGCAATTGTCTCATAGCAATATGGAGAATATGAAGTAAATCTAGTTTTCTCTATAATTGCTATGCTTCTTAATATATTAAGTAAGGCGACACTTCTTAACGCCTTACACTTTTATTTTTTGACGATCGCCGATCAGATGAACAATAAACAAGCAAACTACGACTAAATCAATTACAAACGCAATACTAGCTTTATCAAGATATTCCCTGCCATAAGCCAGAACAAAACTAACAAAAACTAATTTGCTAATACTGGATATCACTACAATCAAGGTGCGAATGAACTTAGTGCAACTCAAGGGGCGATCGCTGCATAAAACAAGGTACAAGTTAAGATCCTAGAAACGAGCATAATCCATTTGATCTGGGCAGTAATCCAATTCATTAGGAACTCACAGTAAAATATTTGGGTCATTGCGGAGCCATGACCCAAATATTTTACTGTGCCCTTAGAGCCTGTCATCTTTACATTTATGACAGGTTCTGAAGGAATGCACTAGACTAGATAAATAATAAATCAACCGATTACCGCATCGACGGGGTTATAAGGAGCAACAGGGCGTGATGTCTTCTGGAAAAAAAATCTTTTTGGCAATCTCTGGTTCAACCTTTTGGCGGCGTGTCAAAACGACGGTCGTAAGTTTCGCGATTTTGCAAAGTGTGGCGATCGCTGTACCTAGCACTGCACAAGCGGATGGAGAGACTGCGGCAACTATTGGCTATACCGAACTACTTTCCAATGTCAAAGAAAATCGAGTCCAAAAAATCGATATTGAAAGTAATGGTTTAGCCGCAGAAGCAGTTTTAAAAGATGGTCGCAAAGTTCGGGTTGACTTGGTCGCCCGCGATGGCAATACCGAATTAATGAAGGCTTTACGCGAAAATAACGTTGATGTTGCCGTAAGAGCACCCCAGCAACCAACATTACTTTGGCAACTAGCAAGTACATTTTTTGTACCGTTGCTATTGGTTTTTATCTTGCTAATGGTACTTCGTCGCCTCAGTAATGCCCCTGGTGGACCTGGACAGACCTTAAGCTTTGGGAAAACCAAGGCAAGGTTTTCCCCTGAAGCCAAAACGGGGATCATGTTTGAAGATGTTGCGGGCATTGATACTGCCAAAGAAGAATTGCAGGAAGTTGTTACATTTCTTAAACAACCCGATCGCTTTACCGCCGTAGGCGCAAAAATCCCTAAGGGCGTTTTGTTAATTGGTCCTCCGGGGACAGGGAAAACTTTACTAGCCAAAGCGATCGCAGGAGAGGCAGGAGTCCCATTTTTCTCGCTATCGGGTTCTGAATTTGTAGAAATGTTTGTTGGGGTCGGGGCATCCCGCGTCCGTGATTTATTCCAAAAGGCGAAAGAAAATGCTCCTTGTATTATTTTCATAGATGAAATTGATGCAGTCGGTCGTCAAAGAGGTTCAGGTATTGGCGGCGGCAATGATGAACGCGAGCAAACCCTCAACCAGATGCTCACAGAAATGGATGGGTTCCAAGGCAATACAGGAGTAATCGTCGTTGCGGCAACTAACCGCCCCGATGTCTTGGATAGCGCATTGCTCCGTCCTGGACGTTTCGATCGCCAAATTACCGTGGACTATCCCGACTATAAGGGTCGGCAAGAGATCCTCAAAGTTCATGCTCGCAATAAAAAACTTGATGAAAATGTCTCCATTGAGACGATCGCCCGTTTAACTCCTGGATTTGCGGGAGCAGATTTGGCGAACTTACTTAATGAAGCAGCTATTTTAACGGCAAGACGCTATAAAGAGGCGATCAGTGAACTGGAAATTGCTGATGCGATCGATCGCATTACCATTGGTTTAAGCATGAAGCCGATGCTCGATGGCTCCAAAAAGCGTCTGGTAGCCTATCACGAAGTTGGTCATGCGCTAGTAATGACTTTGCTCAAGAATGCTTCACTCCTCGACAAAATTACGATCGTGCCTCGTTCTGGCGGCATCGGTGGCTTTGCTAAGGGTGTACCTGATGAGGAATATGGTCTGGAGTCGCGATCACAAATTCTTGACACAATTACGATGATGCTCGGTGGACGCGCTGCGGAAGAAGTCGTTTTTGGCGATGCCGAAATTACTACAGGTGCATCAGGTGATTTCCAACAGGTCGCAAGGCTTACTCGTCTTATGGTCACTCAGTTTGGGATGTCCGACTTAGGCTTAGGTGCACTCGAATCCGAAAGTGGCGAAGTCTTTTTGGGACGTAACTTTATGCCACAAAGCGATTATTCAGTTAAGTTAGGCGATCGCATTGATCGCCAAATTCGCCAAATCGCCCAAACTTGCTATAACACGGCAAAAAACCTCATTGAGGAAAATCGCGATCTCTGCGATCGCCTAGTCGATATTCTCCTTGATGTAGAAACCCTCGATGGTGAAGAGTTTCGCAAAATCGTCGCCGAATACACGCAACTACCAGAAAAGAAAACTGCTTCGATAAAGTTTTAACTAGCAAAAACAACTGATTAGCTATAAAAATATAGAGGAGTCACATGGTGACTCCTCTATATTTTTTGGGTTTATCATGACAACGATCGCTTATCTCGGTCCCGCAGGTACATACTCGGAAATGGCAGCCCTGCAATATTTGCAGCTCAATTATCAAGACCCAACACAGGATTTGCCTACACTACGCCCTTATCCCACTATTCCTCAAGCCATTAACGCCGCCGAGCGTGGTGATGTTGATATTGCAGTAGTGCCAGTCGAGAATTCGATCCAAGGGGGCGTAACCATGACCCTCGATAGTCTTTGGCAATCTGAGTCTTTGCAAATCCAACAAGCGATCGTACTACCGATCGCCCATGCCCTGATTACTCGCGCCAAAAAACTCGAAGACATAAAAACAGTCTATTCCCATCCGCAAGGCTTAGCTCAGTGTCAGCAATGGCTGGATAAATATTTGCCAACGGCACAACAAATTGCCACTGATTCTACCGCCGATGGAGTTTATCCAGTTGTCAAAGATTCTACTGTTGCCGCAATCGCCTCACAACGCGCCGCCGAAATTTACAACCTACCAATCTTAGAATTCCCAATCAACGATCAGCCTGATAATTTCACCAGATTTCTCGCCCTTGGAAGCACTGCCCCAACTACTAAAGGCACACATACCTCTCTTGCCTTTAGCCTGAAGCGCAATATGCCAGGAGCATTGGTCAAACCTTTACTAGTCTTTGCCGATCGCCAAATTAACTTGAGTCGTATCGAATCGCGCCCCACCAAGCGATCGCTGGGCGAATATATTTTCTTTGTCGATATTGAAGCGCCCCTCGCCGATCCCAATTTAGATGAAGCCTTAGAAGAACTAAAAAATGTTACAGAAAACCTGAAGATTCTTGGTAGTTATGCGATCGCTTCTGACACCTAAAATTAGTGGAATTAAAAGCAAATAAATGTATATTACAATCTCTGAAAGCATTACATAGGAGTAATTTGAGATTATTCAGTATGCACCTTAATTAATTTTAGATGGATACCAGTGGTCAATATTTAAAGGGCGATGACTTTTATGGTGCAGGTTGGTATTTTGTGGAATACATCGCAAGTAGAGCTATTAGGATTGATTCGATCATGTACAGCAATCCGCAATGATGTGAGATAGGCTACGACTTCGCTCAGCCAGCGTGGACTCTATTAAAGATGCAATTGGCTGCGCAAAGCGCAGCCAATTGCATCTTATATTCTTGATTGAGCAAGACGCTTATTTCGCATTATTACATTTGCGCCTTCGTTCGTTTGCTCGATGACCAATAAAGGCGTAGGCTTTGCACTTTGATCCCAGCTAATTACGGCAAGCCTTCCCTGAATAGTCGGTTGCCAATTGCGATTGTCATCTGACGCAACGACAAAATTTTCCAACCCTGCCGCTAAGTCATTGATAATGCTTTGCGACCCATGGGTAGGAATTTTCGAGAGCTTGACATGGATTCGAAAGAGAACCCGAATTTGTGAATCATCATGATGTTCAGGTTGATAGGACACATCAAAAATTACATCAATTTTACGAACATTACCGCTATTCTTATCCGTTGGCATCAAAACAGGTGCAACTTTTTGGCGAAGATTGACCTTAATTTGCGCCAAAATAATTTCGCAGAAATAAGGTTCTTCCATTCGCATACTCAGGTAATCCAAATTAAACTCACGCGAATGAATTAAATCGGGATTACGCTCATGTTCATCAATGGTATGCAATGCTAATTTCAGCTTTTTGGTAAGTTCATTGGTTTTGACCTTTTCGATCTTGAGTAGTTTTTTAGTTTTTCTCAGTTGCCAGTAATGATAAGCCGTTGCCCCGATCATTCCCCATAGCAACACCAGTAGTAAGCTCACACCGACTGTGTTTTGTAGGGGCAGAGTTGATTGTTCTAGAGAAAGGATCAAACTGCGATCTTCAGTTTTCACCATTGCTACAACTTTTGATGCGTATAACATAAACAATGTGCCAATTACTTAAGTAGAAATGTAAAAGCATCCCCCATAAGACTATTCCCATAATTGATACAGAAATTAATTCAGTCAAGGTGTTTGCCCTCCGAAGACGAAGATGATTATTTAATCTACTTTGGTCAAACTAGCAATTTTCCATTTGCCATCCTCAAACCGAAAATTACAAATATATCGACCTCTTGATGGCTGAGATTGGGAGCGATCAATCTTGCCATTAATATATAGTTTGGGACTTTCAAAAATTTCAACCGACAAATTCGCTTGATTGTCTTGAATGCCAAATGAGCCTGCTCGACGGACCTGAAAATTACCATAGCTATAAAAAGCATTATTATTTTGCAGCCAATCAACCGAACCTTTACGTTTTTCATAGGCTTCGCCTGTAGTGAGTTCGGATAGTAGTTGAAGATTAAAGGGGGGCGCAAATATTTGATTTTTTGCTGATACTAGATTGTTAACAATATCTAAGGCATCTGACTCTGATAAAGGTGCGATCGCTATTT
The DNA here is from genome assembly GCA_943371975.1 of Pseudanabaena sp. UWO311. Classification (GTDB taxonomy): domain Bacteria; phylum Cyanobacteriota; class Cyanobacteriia; order Pseudanabaenales; family Pseudanabaenaceae; genus Pseudanabaena. Next base: position 7,639 of record CALRWX020000011.1, read on the forward strand.
TAGTTGGCTTAGAATTAGGGCTAGATGCTTTAGCAAATGGAGAAGACGTAGGGTTAGGACGAGCTGTTTCAATAGGTTTTGAGGAAATAGCGACAGGTGTAGAATTTTGGTCTAGCGTGACAGCAGGTTTACTGGTTGCGTTATTGGCAACAGGGCTCAAGTTATTAGAACTATTTCGAGTTGCCATCACTGCCCCGATCGCGATCGCTGTTACAAAAGCAGCAATCCAAACCGCAATCCACAAACCTTTGTTACTAGAACTAGAATAATTATTTTGATTTGAGGTAGATACTTGCTCCGTATATTGTGGTGTGGCTTCGGAGGAATCAGGATAGCGATTGACAGGATTGTTTGGTGGTGTGGTTGGGTCTGGTAATGGCTGGAATAAAGGTTGAACTGGCTGAATTGGTTGTGCTGACTGCGCGATCGCTGGATTATATGGTTGTGTCGGCAACACTTTTGGAGAAGTTTCATTACCCAAATCATTACTGCTATTTGTATTAACAATTGTGGACTGAACTCCGTGTTGTGGCTGAACTGTTTGATGTGTTGGCAAATAATGCGATCCCAAAAGTGATATAACTTGACGAATTTCTGATGCAGATTCATAACGATCTTTGTAGTGATAGCGGGTCATTTTGGTGAGTACCTCTAACAGCACTGACTTATTTGGCACAAGATGTTGCCAGATTAATTCCCCTGTTTGATAATCTTCCTGCAATTCACGGGGATGTAAGCCAGTGAGAGCCTGAATGCCAATAATTCCAATTGCATACAAATCACTATTTGGGCGTGGTTTGCCTTGGGCTTGCTCACTGGGCATATAACCTAAAGTGCCGATTGCCACCGTCGCCGCAGTTTGCCCTTCCTGCACGATCTGATTTTGGATTTGCTTAATAGCTCCGAAATCAATTAGTACTAATTTGCCATCGGATTTACGACGAATAATATTATCTGGCTTAATATCGCGATGAATTACGCCATGACTATGGGTATATTCCAGAATGCTTAATAAATCATCTAATATTTGAATTACTTGGGCTTCACCTAACCGATAACCCTGTACTAATTCCTGTTCTAGCGCTCGCCCATCAATAAATTCCTCAACTAAATAAAATTCGCCTAACTGATCAAAATAAGCAAGTAAACGGGGAATGCGATCATGGTTGCCTAACTGCGCGAGAATTTGCGCCTCACTAGTAAATAGACGACTAGCAACCTTAAGATATTCGTGATCGCTGCTTGCGGGTTGAAGATGCTTCACAACACAAAGTGGCTCGTTAGGAATACGCGTATCGTTAGCTAAATAGGTATGTCCAAAACCGCCTTCTCCTAGCTTGCTCGCAATGCGATAGCGTCCATCAAGTAATTGACCAATCATACTTGCATGCTCCAATTTTGAAATAAATATAGCAAACCAAAGATAAAGGCGGCGCTTTGCACCACCATTATCTCTGAGAAAATTATATAAAGGCTTTCTAAGCAGGCCTTTATCGAAATTATTTGGGTTTAAGACAGCCTAAATCACAGGATCAGGACTCGTTGGTTTATGATGGTTAAGCTGTGGAATACAAATCTGTTAGCCGATCCAGTTGTTTTGATGATTTATGGCTAGATACACTCAACATTTCGTAGTTGAAATCGCTCCCGAAAACCTGCTCTCAACGATTATCAAAACGTTGGAAGTTTGTAGCTTGGTAATTACCTATGAAACTGACGACTATGTAATTGCACAAGAGACTGAGACGACTTCTCACGCCAGAATCGTGACCGTAGAAGTCTTAATCCATCGGTCTGAAATCGAAGGCAATAAAGCAAAATTGACCAGCGTCACTAAAAATGCTGAGTTGCCTCTTCGAGTTAATAACCACTGTCAAGGTATCAGCGATCGCGTGTCTAAAGCATTTAACGATAGTCCTGATTGGAAATTACTAGAAGTTACCACAGGATATTAGACCGTACTCAATGGGAATAAATGGCAAATTATTATCGTGTCCTCGCCGAAAATCGGCAAGCTAGATTTAATTACGAAATTCTCGAAACCCATGAAGCAGGGCTCGAGCTACTTGGTACGGAAGTTAAATCCATTAAGGGTGGAAAAGCCAATCTTCGCGATGCCTATGGCATTGTGCGGAAGGGGCAGATCATGCTGCTGAATATGTATATTTCACCACACCATACGACTAGCTCGTACTTCAATCATGAGCCAACCCGCACTCGCCGCCTGTTGCTACATAAGGACGAAATCCGCAAGTTGATCGTCGCTGTACAACAAAAGGGCTTAACGCTAGTACCGCTTAAGGTCTATCAAAAGGAAGGCTGGATCAAGGTGGATTTAGCCTTGGTACGTCAGAAGAAGCTCCACGATAAGCGCGATGACATGAAAAAACGCGATGACAAACGTGATATTGAACGAGTCATGAAAAATCATTAAAAAAGCGGCTTAGCGCCACTTTTTTAATGGGTTGCCATCATTTCTAGTTGATATAAACTTGCATACAAACCTTGTTTGGCAATCAATTGCTCATGACTACCCGATTCGACGACTTCGCCTTGCTTGAGGACGAGAATGCGATCGACATTACGGATCGTCGATAAACGGTGGGCAATGATAATTGTGGTGCGATTAACTAATAAGCGATCTAAAGCCTGCTGAATTAAAAATTCGGTACTAACATCAAGACTAGCCGTTGCTTCATCCAAAATTAAAATTTTAGGATCACGGATGGCAGCCCTAGCAAAGGCGAGTAACTGCTTCTGTCCGCCCGAAAGATTTGTACCACGCTCACGGACTTGGGTTGCGTAGGCTTCGGGTAAATCTTGGATAAAGCGATCAACATTCATTAATTCCGCAGCTTCAATTACCTGCTCGATCGCATAGTCTTCGCCGAGGGTAATGTTGCCCTTAATATCACCCGAAAACAAAAAGGCATCCTGCAAAATCACGCCAACATATCGCCGCAATTCTGCTTGGGTAATTTCGCGAATATCGATACCATCGATTAAAATCCTGCCTTTAGTTGGTTCGTACAACCGTGACAGTAAGCGAATTATGGAGCTTTTACCAGCACCCGTTGGACCCACGAGTGCAATTTTTTCACCAGCTCTAAGTTTGAAATTGATATCCTTAAGCACATATTCTTCTGGCTTGTAACCAAAACATACATGCTCAAAACAAACTTCCCCTGCACCATCAATAGGCAAAGATTTAGGATATTCAGGATCGCGAATTTCAATGGGTTCTTGCAGAATCACGTTTATCCGTTCAACAGCCGTAAAACCTGACTGAATCGTGGTAAATTTTTCCGCTAACTGACGGATTGGATCGAAAAGTCGTTGAGAAAATAAGATAAAAGCTGAAAGTTCGCCAAAAGTGAGATTTTTTTGGACTATTTGTCCGCCACCGAGCCAAAGAACTCCCGCGATCGCTACCAGTGCGATCCATTCCAGAGTCGCAGATACCGCCGACTCATGGAAAATCGTGCGATTTACCTCAATCGCATATTGCTGATTCACCTTAAGGTGTTGTGCGGCGTTAAACTTTTCGCGACGAAATAACTGAACAATATTTGCACCCAGAATATTTTCTTGCAAAATTGAGTTGAGTTCAGATAGGCGATCGCGTGCCTTGAAATTTGCCTTACGATATTCATATTGAAAATAGACGATGAGTATAGTAACAGGAATTACCATCACTACGAGCAGCAGAGCTAAATCCCACCGCAGCAAAAACATGAATATAGCGATCGCACCGATTGCCGCCAGATCGCTCAATACACCCACAGCACCAGTGGCAAATACATCGCCCAAAGCCTCAACATCACTAGTCAGGCGGGTGATCAGCTTACCAATGGGAGTGCGATCAAAAAAACTTGTAGATAAAGAAGTGACATGACGAAATAAATCTTGGCGAATATCGGCCGTAATTTTTTGTCCGACCTCCTGCACCAAGTAACCCTGCCACGACTGAAACGCTAGTCTTATTGTGATTGTTAGCAATAAAACCAAACAAATCCATCTTAAACCAAGCAAATCGCTATGCTTAATTGGTCCATCGATCGCCTGCTGCACAAGAATAGGCTGCACCGCACTAGCGATCGATAGGGGTACAAGTAAAAATAGTGATATCAATAGCTGGCGAGAATTTTTCTTTGCATACGGCAAAAGACTCAACAGTAAACGCCAATCATTACTCTTGGGAAGATTTACAGGTTGAGTCTTAGCAGAGCTATCTGTGGAGGTGTTAGGCACTATTCGAGATCTCTGTTACCGGGGTTGCGAGATGGATCGCTGTTCAGGAAACCAAATACAAACAAACTGATGAAGAATATGACAGTGATGTAGACCACTATTTTTAAAGTGAGCATATATAAATAATCTCCGTATAAATATTTAAGAATTCATTTAAGAATTCTTACCATGTTCAATCTTATAGGAAAAGATGGGAAATCCTTACACTTACTTGAGAATCGCTATTTTGGGGTGGGTATAAATACTTAAGCTTTAAAGACTTGTCCCGAAAGTTGAGATCGCTCAATATATAGGGACACCTGACTAGCGATCGCCTGTAATAACTTTTCTTCTAGAGCAGAATAAGCAAGCGTAATTTCTTGTACATTCTCTATCGTGATTGAAATATCTTGAACTTTACGATTTATTAACTGAAAAACCCCAACTGTTCTTTTTTGAGAATCAAATATTGGTACGGCTAAAACTGAACGAGTGTGATACTCAATATCATAATCAAAGGTTTTGTGATGGCGATATCGTGCATCCTCTGGTAAATCATGGGCATCGGATAAGTTAAGAGTCTCCCCAGTAAGAGCGACATAACCAACAATGCTGTCTTGATTAAGCGGTACGGCAAAATTTACCAATGAACGCTCAGGCTGTGAAAAATTTTGTGAAACTTTAAAGCAAACCGTATGTACTGGAGCTGAACGATCAATTAGATAGATACTGCCTGCGTCACTCCTAGTGATTTTCCGAGTAGTGCCTAATGCTGACTCTAAAAAATCTTTTAGATTATCAGTATTTGATAAGGACAGGGCTAAATCAAGCAGAGCTTCAAGCAACCATTTGTAGTAATCCATTTGCTCTTTTAATAACTGAGGACTCGCAGAAAAGTCTTCAGTTACTTCTATTTGCTTGTCTAAATCAGAAGTCATGGATGCTGCCAATATCTTTAAGTAATGCGCAAACCTAAATAAAACTTAACTAAGACTAATTACTAGGGCTTAGTCTTAGAAGTAAAATCTATGCGAACAATACTAGCAAAATCAACTCAGAAAAACACTAACAAAAAAACTTAAAGAGCAATGTCAAACATGACCCTTTAAGTTTTTTTAATCTTTGCTTTTGATCACTTAAGACTTACGGATCTGGTAGATATAGCGCGTGCGAAGCACGCGCTATATCTACCTAAAACCTAGTAAATTCGTTAGTCTTGCGTAAGTCCTATCACTGTTTATTTTTAATCCTCTTCCTCTTCACCAAACAGCAAATCATCAATCGGATAAACATCTGGCCAAGCTGATGCTCCATGCTCATAGGCATCAATACCAATCATATCTGCTTCAGGATTGACTCGTAACATTCCGAATGCCTTAAGAGAACCAAACATCAGGAAGGAGAAAATGACGGAAAAAGTTGCGATCGCTAGCACACCCACAAGCTGGACGCTAAGTACATCCAATCCCCCACCTAAAAACAAACCAGCTTTTTTATTGATCGTCAGGGCTGGATGGCCAAATAAACCAACCGCGATCGTTCCCATCATCCCGCAGGAGCCATGCACGGCAAACGCTCCCACAGGATCGTCAATTTCAAACCACTCAATAATATCCACCACCACTAAAACTAGAATACCCGCCACGAGTCCAATCATAGCCGCTGCCCAAGGCATCACATAAGCACAACCTGCGGTGATCGACACCAATCCTGCTAGCGAACCATTCAATCCACAAAATAAGTGCCACTGACGGAAGCGCCAATAAATATAGATAAAAGCTGACATAGCTCCCGCTGCCGCCGCTATAGATGTATTAACAACTACGAGGCTCACCAATCCTGGATCGCTCATTGTGAGGGCTGAGCCTGCATTAAATCCATACCAACCAAACCATAAAATCATTGCGCCAATTGTGGCATAACCAAGATTATGGGCAGGAGGGATTTGTCCCCAGACGCGATCTGCGCGTGGACCAAGCAAATAAGCGCCAACTAACGATGTCCAACCACCTACGGTATGTACAACCGAGCTACCAGCAAAGTCGTGATAACTCAATTTGTTTAGCCACCCCCCACTATTCCAAGCCCAATGCACCACGATGGGATACATAATTGCTCCCATGATCGTGGTATAGATCAAATCCCCTTTAAAGTCAGTGCGTTCCGCCATTGAGCCTGTGGTGATCGTGCTGGAGGTGGCTGCAAAAGCAAATTGAAAGAAAAACAAAGTTAATGTGCTAATCGGAGCGCTGGAACCACCTGCCCCCATTGCATATTCGATCGCCCCACTACTATTGATACTCAAGGCATTATTTAAAAAGAATCCGTCAGTTCCCCAAAATCCATTGCTCGTCGTGCCAAAGGCGATCGCAAAACCAGTCGCCCACCATGCTAAGAGGGTCGTGGCTGCATCGACAAAGTTTTCCGCAAGCGTGTTCACCACTGAAGTTTGTCGAACTAGCCCCGCTTCTAGCATCGCAAAACCACATTGCATAAAAAACACCAAAAAGCCCGTGATTAATACCCAACTTGTATCAACCGAAATCCTTAGCTCAGTGGTAGTTTTTCTAACGGACTCTAATGTTGTCATTTCGATCGCTTGAGCGATCGTTGGTGTAAATGCCGCAAATATCGCTGCCCCGATCGCGATCGCTAAAAACCGCGCCCAATGATTCTTTTTTTTGATTACCTTTGCCATGACTATATCCATACACCACTATTTGGCTTGTAGAACTAATTAATAGCGATCGCCTGCAATCCCAGTATGTCTAAACAAGTCTGGTGATCGTGATATCAGCAAAGCCATAATTTCTTATAAGTTTAAGGTTGATTCGTAAAAGTGTCCATTAGTACAGTCAAGATCACACTTCAGTAAATTAACGCTGCCTTGCGAAATTATTAGTACTAGTCGATGTGATCACTGTCACAGGACGATTGCCAAATGATCGCAGGTTGAGAGTGAGCTTAATCACTGTTGAGAGAGGTAATAAAAATCATAATTTGACTACTAGCGACGTATCTATCCCCGCAAGAATGCCTCCTGCGGGTTTTTTATGTTTTGAAATAGGAATTGCGACGCTTCGCGTCGCAATTCCTATTTCAAAACTTGGTTACAATGTTATTGAGAAAGCTACCAACTAGAAGAATTATGTATTTGACATGGCTAGACAGCAATTCATGGCTCATTGAGATTGCAGGCAAACGAATCTTGCTCGATCCTTGGTTAGTTGATGCTCTGATGTTTGGGAATGCTGCATGGTTTTTTAAATCTGAGCGCCTTACTCCCAGAGAAATTCCCACAAATATTGATTTGATTTTACTATCTCAAGGACTAGCAGACCATGCCCATCCAGCAACTCTTAAACAACTTGATCGCCAAATTCCTGTAGTCGGTTCACCCAGAGCCGCCAACTTAGTTACAGAATTAGGCTACGCAAAAGTTACAGCTCTTGCACACGGTGAAGTATTTACTATTCCTCATCTTTTAGAAATCAGAGCTGTACTCGGTTCTCCAACGGGACCTACGACCCTAGAAAATGGATATATTTTAAAAGATTTAATAGATGGAACTTCCATTTATTATGAACCTCATGGCTATCATTCCCAATCAATTCAAGAATTTGCCCCCGTTGATGTGGTCATCACACCAACTATTGACTTAAAGCTCCCGCTAGTTGGCACTGTCATTAAAGGTCAACAGGGTGCTGTGCAAATAGCTAAGTGGCTCAAGCCTCAGATCATCTTGCCAACAGCCGCAGGTGGAGATTTGTCCTATAGTGGCTTTTTGCTCAAGTTTCTCAAGGCAGAAGGAAGTATTGAATCATTGCGATCGCTATTTACGACAAATAGTATTAATACTCAAATCATCGAACCAAAACCTTGGGAACGCTTTGAAATGCCGCTTCAAAAACTTACAAAAATATAAACTGAAGTTTTCATTTTGCCCTAGGGCAAAATGAAAACTTCTATTGCTCCATGGCCATCCTAAATGAATTAAAATAGGGCTCGACTTCGCTCAGCCATCGTATTCAGATGGCTGAGCGAAGTCGAAGTCCTATTTTTCTCGTAAATGATTTAGAACTGCTAAGTAGGCTCGCTATTAACTCTCTTTGAATAAAGTCAATGGTGCGAAGCGCCGCTGACCTTTATTTGAGGCTATCTACTATCCAGTAAACTAAAGGCGCGATCGCTAGAGCAGGCAAAAAAGAAGCAACTCGAACTTTGGCTATTTCTAATAAATTTAAACCGAGTCCCAAGAGCATCAACCCACCTACACCTGTAATTATTAGAACTGGCTGGGCATTGGCAGGATTGGGGAGGCTTTGAGCTAAGTTTCCCGCAAGAACTGACATAATACCTTGATAAAATCCCACTGGTAATGCTGAAAAACCTACACCAATACCATAAGTACTAGCAAATACAATCGAAATAAAGCCGTCAAGCGCTGATTTAAGGGCTAGGAGTTTATTATCGCCAGTCAGTCCATTATTGAGGCTACCGATAATTGCCATTGGTCCTATGCAAAATAGAAGACTAGCGGCAACAAAGCCTTCAGTAAACTTACCTTTGCCCTTAAATTTGACTTTTAACCAATCACCAAGTGATTCTAGATGTTTCTCAATTTGACTTAATTCACCAAGCGCGCCCCCAATAATTAGAGCCATCAGGGAGAGAATTACGCCGTCTAAAGCCCCAGCTTTTACTTTAAGCAAGCTATTTGCCATGTTAAGGCTGACAAACATGGTGATTAGCCCGATCGCTTGCTTGAGGATCGGCAAAACTTGAGAGAGGAATCGTCCGCGTAGGATCAGCCCTAAAGATGTACCAGCAGCGATCGCGAAGATATTAATCCAAGTACCACTGGTTTTTGTCAAAAAATCTAGCATTTAGTTTCGATTGCTTCGTCTTTTTATTGCAAATAATAAACCAAAACAATGAGAGTTAAGTGCTTTGTACTAACTGTCGTTAAGTATATATACTTGCGATCCCCATAAAACACTTGTAGATCGTTATATTCCTGTAAACCTTTGCAACTTTTTAGCCAGTCTCTAGGTTTTCCTAAATATAGTAAAGAGAATTAATTTATTTGATCGCGTTGCGATCGCCCAACTTTTGATATCACCTAGGACTATGCCCTCTAGTCAATTCAGAGCATAGCCTTTAAAAAAATTAGGGATTGAAGCCCCAAAGGAGAGCAAAACATGGCTCTAGAGCCTTGCACAGAAGTTCCTGCCATAAACAATCAAAAGCTTAGCATCGATCTATCTGTACTCAAAGAACGGGGACAGAGAGAGGTATTTTGTGGCTTGACGGGTATCGTTTGGCTACATCGCAAAATGCAGGATGCTTTTTTTCTCGTCGTAGGTTCACGAACCTGCGCCCATTTAATTCAGTCTGCGGCTGGCGTAATGATCTTTGCGGAGCCACGATTTGGAACTGCAATTCTCGGTGAAAGGGATCTAGCTGGTCTAGCTGATGCCAATGAAGAGCTCGATCGCGTGGTTGATCAGTTATTGGAGCGCCGCCCTGATATTGGCACTTTATTTTTAGTAGGATCATGTCCTTCTGAAGTAATTAAGCTCGACCTTGCCAAAGCTTCTGAACGCCTTAATCAGCGATTCTTTCCCAAAGTTAGAATTCTAAATTATTCAGGAAGTGGCATTGAAACTACATTTACTCAGGGCGAAGATGCTTGTTTGGGATCAATGGTTCCCGTATTGCCGCGCAGCCAAGACGAACCAAATTTGATGGTGGTCGGCAGTCTTGCCGATGTGGTAGAAGATCAATTCCAAAGACTATTTGATAAGTTAGGGATTCCTGTTAGCTTCTTTCCGCCACGTCGTGCCGCCAAATTGCCGCCCATTGGCAAAGGTACAAAGTTACTGTTAGCCCAACCATTTCTTAGCGATACGGTGCGATTGCTAATTGCACGGGGCGCGACATTATTACCATCGCCATACCCCTTTGGTATTGAAGGTACAACAGCTTGGCTGAAAACAGCCGCCGATGCTTGGAATGTTGATAAAGAGAAATTTGAAGAGGTGATCGCCCCTCAGGTGAATAGAGGCAAAATTGCCCTAGAGCGATATCGTCAAGCATTGACAGGTCGCAAAGCCTTTTTATTCCCTGACTCTCAATTAGAAATCCCCTTAGCGCGTTTCTTATCCAGAGAATGCGGTATGGAACTAGTCGAAGTCGGTACACCCTATATTGATCGCTTGTTGATGGATAGTGAAATTAATCTGCTGCCTGTGGGAACAGCACTATCAGAAGGTCAAGATGTAGAAAAGCAACTCGATCGCTGTCGTGCTGCCCGACCCGATATTACCGTCTGTGGGCTGGGCTTAGCGAATCCCCTCGAAGCTGAAGGTATGGCTACGAAATGGTCAATTGAATTGGTGTTTTCACCAATTCACGGTTACGACCAAGCTGCCGATTTAGCAGAGTTATTTGCACGTCCCCTTGAAAGAAGAAGAAGATTAACTGTGTAATTAGAGCGCGAAGCGCTCTAATTACACATATTTTTTATTGATATAACCTATGGAACTAACCCTCTGGACTTATGAAGGCCCTCCCCATGTGGGAGCGATGCGAATTGCGACTGGTATGGAAGGAGTACATTATGTACTTCACGCACCACAGGGCGATACTTACGCTGACTTGCTCTTTACGATGATTGAAAGACGTGATCGCCGTCCTCCCGTAACTTACACCACATTTCAAGCTCGTGATCTCGGCGGTGATACTGCCGAGATGGTGAAGACTTCGGTGCGCGATGCTTACGAGAGATTTAAGCCACAAGTGATGTTAGTAGGCGAAAGCTGCACAGCAGAACTGATTCAGGATCAACCAGGTTCTCTTGCCAAAGGTATGGGCTTACCGATTCCCATCGTTAGTTTAGAATTACCTGCCTATTCCAAAAAGGAAAACTGGGGCGCAAGCGAAACTCTCTATCATTTAGTTCGCACTTTGCTACTGCCCATTGTGCCAGCACCAAATACACCTCGTCCTAAGCGTGAAGCTCATGTTCGCCCGAAAGCAAACATTATTGGTCCTACGGCGCTTGGTTTCCGTTGTCGTGATGACATTCGCGAAGTAATTAAGTTACTCGCGGAAATAGGTGTAGATGTAAACGTAGTTGCACCGATGGGCGCGACTCCTGATGATCTGATGCGAATTCCTGATGCAGATTTTAATATCTGCCTCTATCCTGAAATTGCCCTCACCACTTGTACTTGGCTACAGCGCAGTTTCGCGCAACCTACAATTAAAACTGTGCCGATCGGTGTCGGTGCAACCCGTGATTTTATTACGGAAATCGGTAAAGTTGCGGATATTGATGTCAGTGAAGCTCTAGCGCGATCGCAGTCTGACACCCTCGGTAATTGGGATGCATCCCGCCTATCGACCGCCGCAAACCCTAATGCTTCGCGTCTTCCTTGGTATTCGAGATCGGTGGATTCCACTTATCTAACAGGTAAGCGCGTGTTCATCTTTGGTGATGCCACCCATGCTCTTGCTGCAGCAAGAATTGCTACGGAAGAATTAGGATTTACGCTCGTAGGTATTGGAACCTATAGCCGTGAATTTGCGAGGGAAGTACGCGAAGTTGCCAAAAAGCACGGACTCGAAGCTGTGATTAGTGATGACTATTTAGCCGTAGAAGCGAAAGTTGCTGAAGCTGCTCCAGAACTAGTGCTTGGCACTCAGATGGAGCGTCATATTGCCAAACGCTTGGGTATCCCTTGCGCGGTAATTTCTGCACCAATCCATGTTCAAGATGTGCCTGCTCGTTACTCACCACAAATGGGTTGGGAAGGCGCAAATGTGATTTTTGATAGCTGGGTACATCCTTTGATGATGGGTCTAGAGGAACATTTGATTGGAATGTTCAAGGAAGACTTTGAGTTTGCGGAAGGACACATGAGCCATCTGCATACTGCGCCGTCTCAGGAATTAAAATCGCCTGAATCAGCGATCGCTCCTACAAATTCTATTGCTAGTTCTAGTCAAGTTGTTCTTACACCCTTAGATCAAGAGGTTGAAGGCATTACTTGGAGTGCTGATGGTGAAGCAGAGTTAAAGAAGATTCCCTTCTTTGTACGAGGCAAAATCAAACGCAATACTGAGAAATTTGCCAGCGATCGCGGTATTAATTCGATCACCGTAGATACTCTCTACGAAGCAAAAGCAGCGATCGGGAAATAGCCCTCACCCCCCAGCCCCCTCTTCCAATGGGAGAGGGGGAGCAATAAAATTATTCATATAAGGAGATTATTTTGGCAGTTTTAACAGCGCATCCCCCCTCAATCACAAAATGCGAAGATGGCGAAGGTAGTGTTCAGGTGCATCAAGATCCAGCAATGGTTATTGATGGTGCTTTGGTAATCGCTGTCTATGGTAAGGGCGGTATCGGTAAATCTACCACTTCTTCTAATCTATCAGCAGCCTTTTCCCATCTTGGTAAGCGCGTACTCCAGATTGGTTGCGATCCTAAGCATGACAGTACCTTTACTCTCACCAAGAGAATGGTTCCTACCGTTATCGACATTCTCGAAACCGTTGACTTTCATTCTGAAGAATTGAAAACCGATGACTTCATGTTTGAAGGTTACAACGGAGTGATGTGTATTGAGGCAGGAGGCCCTCCTGCAGGCACCGGTTGCGGCGGCTATGTCACAGGTCAAACCGTGAAACTTCTCAAGGAACATCATTTACTCGAAGATACTGATGTTGTGATTTTTGATGTATTGGGTGATGTGGTTTGTGGCGGCTTTGCGGCTCCCTTGCAACATGCTCATTACTGCTTGATTGTTACTGCTAATGATTTTGATTCTATCTTCGCGATGAATCGGATTGTTGCCGCGATTCAATCAAAGGCGAAAAACTATAAGGTGCGTCTGGGAGGAATCATTGCCAACCGTAGCGAAGGAACCGATCAGATTGACAAGTTTAACGATCGCGTTGGACTAAAAACCCTTGCCCATTTCCGCACAGTCGATGCGATTCGCCGCAGTCGTCTAAAAAAATGCACAGTGTTTGAAATGGAACCTGATCCTGAGGTTTTGGAAGTACAGCAAGAATATCTGAAGCTGGCTAAAGGGATGCTGGAAAACGCTGAGCCTTTATATGCTCAACCATTAAAAGATCGCGATATTTTCGATCTTCTTGGTTTTGACTAATCATCAAAAAAGCCCTCGTTGATCGAGGGCTTTTTTGATTTAGGCTTGGTAGAAATTTATTATTTCAGCAAGCTTTACATTGCTAAAAATTTCTTTTAGCGCTTTTTGATATCTTTTGCCATGTTTAGGAAGATATCCATACTAGAATCTAATCGAGCATTGCTTAGTTTTGGCTCAAATGTAGATTTGGGAGCAGATTCAGAAGGCTTGGTGGTATTAACCTCGATCTCAGAACCTTCTATCTTTTCAGTAGCAGAAATAATTTCTACAATTTCTGCACCCTTAACACCATTAACGGTTGGGAAAGTCTTTTTGACCGCCTTGGGGGTTCTCATGTAATCAATATCGCCAAAGCTTTTGGCTGCATCTTGATCAAGGAAGTAAGAATTTTCTTGCTTGCCCGAATCGCTGCCTTCATCTTTTTTGCCAAATAGTCCAAAAAGTGCCATTTATTTATTCCTTTTTATTAAAGTTGATGAGAATTCGTCTTTACATTGTGCTATGTAACATTTTAGCAATATAAGTCTATAAAAATAAATAATTAAAATCGAGACCTTAGGTTGTAATGATTCGTACTAAACGATAATTTATTGAGCAGAGATATCTTGATTGCTGATAACGGTATGCACTTGCCAAGCAGATTTGGTATTGGGAAAGTCGAGACGGAAATGTGCGCCTCGGCTTTCAGTGCGAAATAGGGCAGATTTAACTAGTAGATAGGCAAAATCGATGAGGTTATGGGTTTCTACCCAGAGGCGCGTCTTAGTTCGCAGAGTAGAAATTTCTTGCTGTAGGGTTTGGATTTGGGCGATCGCAGTTTCCATCGTTTCTGCATCGCGGCAAATCCCCGCCGAACGCCATGCTAGTTCTCTTAATTCTTGACGAATAGTAGCTATACGAGTTTGTGCTTCTTGACTGATATTACTTGTATTACTATCTATAAATTTCAATTCATCGATTGATTCCCCTGTGCTGGTGAGTTTAGGGCAATTAATTTGATTGTTATTTTGGTTAATCAAATCCTGAGCCACTTTTTCCGCTAATCGCACTCCAAACACAAAACATTCTAGAAGGGAATTACTAGCTAAACGATTGGCTCCATGCACGCCTGTACTAGAACTTTCTCCAACTGCATATAAACCTGTAATAGAACTCGCTCCCCATGTGTCGGTAATGATCCCACCCATGCAGTAATGGGCGGCGGGAGTAACGGGGATCGGTTGAGAGAAGAGATCAATCTGCCATTTTTGACAAATTTTAATGATGTTGGGGAATCGATAGGCAATGCGATCGCGATCGATCGGTGACAAGTCCAAAAATACGGTTGGTTCGCCAGTTTTTTGTAAATGCTGAAAAATAGCACGGCTTACTACATCTCGTGGTGCGAGTTCTCCCTCTGGATGATATTCAAAGGCAAAGCGATCGCCATTATGGTCAATTAAATGTGCGCCTTCTCCCCGCACTGCCTCACTAATTAAAAATCTCGGTGCACCTTCAATTGCTAAAGCAGTTGGGTGAAATTGCACAAATTCTAGATCGCGAACTTTTGCCCCTGCACGCCATGCGATCGCTACGCCATCTCCTGTACTTGCAGGTGGATTTGTATTTTGCGAAAAAACCTGTGCACCCCCACCCGTAGCCAACACTGTTACAGGTGCAAGTAATCCAAAAACCTTATCAGGGTCTTGCTTAAAGTCGATGCAGGACACACCCACACAGAGATCGCCTGTTGGAGTTTTTTCTAACAGTAAATCGAGAACTAAAACTCCTTCTAAAACTTGAATATTAGGGCGATCAACTACCCTCTTTGCCAAAGTACTAACTAATTCCCGTCCTGTGGCATCAGCAGCATGGAGAACACGTCGCCGTGAGTGAGCAGCCTCTAAGGTCAGGGCAAGGGATTTATCTTCTAGGCGATCAAAATCGACTCCAAATTCTAAAAGTTTATGAATTTGTGGTTTAGCTTTACTAACTAACACTTGGACAGCATCGCGATCACAAAGTCCAACACCTGCGCGTAAGGTGTCTTCTATATGCAAATTTACAGAGTCATTGCGATCAATTACCGCCGCGATTCCGCCCTGCGCCCAATCACTAGCGGAGATTGTCAAATTATCTTTAGTGATCAGCGCGATTTTCCAATCACGGTCTTGAGAAGTATGTTGATCCCCCAAAGAGTCAGACAAAGACAGGGCAGTATACAAACCTGCCGCCCCTCCACCAATCACAATTGCATCAAAATTTTTAAAATCCACGCTCGATCGCCCTTTTTAAAACCCATAGAGTAAAGGGGCGCATTGCGCCCCTTTACCTATAGTCTATTGCATCAAATTAATTCTAAATAAGAGATGATGTACCGCGCTATGCACAGTACATCATCTCTTATTTAACAATAGGTACTTATAGTCTGTAGTTAGCATTGTTGATGCGTTCACGCCCTAAAGACTCATCAGGCTTTTTCAGGGAAAACTTGTCAGCATTTGCCTTGAGTAGTTCTTTTTGTGAATCATTCAATCCTGCAATGTTTAACACATCATCAAAGGACTGGTAAGGAGCATTCTCGATAATAATGCGACCTAATGTGGGATAAGCACCACGTACTTGCCGAAAAGCGTTGATATTAGCGTTATTTAAGTCAATTTTGCTATTATCTTGAGTATAGAAATTGGTGGGAGCTAAGTCTTCGGCAAATGCAGCGTTACTGCCAAAAGAACCTAAAAAGCCAGTTGTCCAAATTGACGCGATCGCCACTAATAAAACAGAAAAGCGTATCAGTGCTTTCATGCCTAAAATCTCTCTATTAAAAAAATAATTTATTCACCTTCGAGATTAGCAGAAAAGTGGAAACCCAAAGCCTCGCATTCTGCAAATAAATAATATGTAAACTATTATTTCTATTTGTTAACTTATCTTAACAAATCTCCAAGGATCTTCAAAGTAACTGAGATTTTCTACAACCGTTATACTGTCATGATCCCATAGGTGATTTTGAATTTTAGGTGATCGCCCAACCTTAATTAATTTTTAAGTAACTATAAACAACTACCACCTCAGTAAGTGACGGTAGGTACAATGACTGTCTAGAAATGGGTGGGTAATTACAACGGTTACTTCTGCAATATGTTAAATCTCGAAAACTTTCCTTGGCTCACGTTTATCATCGCCTTTCCCATACTCATGTCCCTTGTAGTTGCCTTTGTGCCAGACAAGGGTGATGGCAAAACCATTCGCTGGTTTGCGCTCGTAGTTGGGTTGATTGATTTTGCGGCGATCGCCTATGCCTTCTGCACAAAATATGACTACAGCAACCCCAACTTGCAACTTGTGGAAAGCTATTCATGGGTTCCGCAACTGGGACTAAATTGGTCAGTAGGTGTTGATGGACTCTCGATGCCCTTGGTCTTGCTTACTGGATTTATCACCACATTAGCAACCTTGGCAGCTTGGCCAGTCACGCTAAAACCTCGCTTATTCTATTTCCTATTGCTTTCAATGTATGGCGCACAGATTGCTGTGTTTGCCGTACAGGACATGCTGCTATTCTTCCTCACATGGGAATTAGAGCTAATCCCTGTTTACCTCTTGCTATCGATCTGGGGAGGCTACAAGCGTCTCTATGCCGCTACCAAGTTTATTCTCTACACGGCGATCGGTTCTCTGTTTATCCTTGTCGCTGGTTTAGCAATGGCATTCTACGGCGATACGGTCTCCTTTGATATGCAGACCCTTGCTAACAAAAACTACCCCCTCACCTTCCAGCTACTCGCCTACGGTGCATTCCTGATTTCCTACGGGGTCAAGTTACCAATTTTCCCATTGCATACATGGCTCCCTGACGCTCATGGTGAAGCAACAGCCCCAGTGCATATGCTCCTTGCGGGCATTCTCTTAAAAATGGGTGGTTACGCCTTGATGCGGATGAATGCAGGTATGTTACCAGAAGCTCATGCTTACTTTGCACCGATCTTAGTAATTTTGGGGATCGTAAATATTATCTACGCGGCTCTTACTTCCTTTGCCCAGCGTAGCCTCAAACGGAAAATTGCCTATTCATCAATTTCCCACATGGGATTTGTACTGATTGGGTTAGCGTCCTTCACCGATCTCGGTACAAGTGGCGCAATGTTACAAATGATTTCACATGGATTGATTGGCGCGAGCTTATTCTTCCTCGTGGGAGCAACCTACGATCGCACCCATACTTTGATTCTGGATGAGATGGGCGGAGTCGGTCAACAGATGCCGAAAATCTTTGCAATGTTTACCACCTGCTCTCTTGCATCTCTTGCTTTACCCGGAATGAGTGGATTTGTGGCAGAAGTCATGATTTTTGTGGGCTTTGCAACTAGCGATGCCTATAGCGGCACATTTAAAGTCATTGCGATTTTGTTAATGGCTGTAGGTGTGATTTTAACGCCTGTCTATCTGCTCTCAATGTTACGTGAAATTTTCTACGGCAAAGAAAATACTCAACTCACATCTCATCAAGATCTTGTGGATGCCGAACCTCGTGAAGTATTTATCATCGCTTGTCTTTTAGTTCCGATCATCGGTATCGGTTTCTATCCCAAAATCGTGACCCAAATCTACGATACAACCACTACCAAGTTAGCGGGAGTATTGCGAGATGCAGTGCCAGTATTAGCAGAGAAACGCGATAACAAGCGTTTAGCTGCCATAGAAGCACAAACTGCCCCCAGCTTAATTAAATAGCCGCTAGTTAAACAAAAAAGAGAGGCATCGCTAAGCGATGCCTCTCTTTTTTGTTTAGACATTAATTAGCTCTTTCGCCTCTTTCATCGGTGCAGCAAGGGCTTCTTCTAGGGGGGCGCGTCCGAGACGTTCTTCGAGGATATTCATGACTGTACGTCCGAAGTCATCACCATCATCACGATTCCACGCTTCTAAGCAAACTTCGCCAAAGAAAGAGCCTAGAGGCTCAGGATTCCAGAGTAGTTTCTTCGCTGTCCAAGGCATCATACTCATCGGATTGTAGCCTTCCTTAAGAATGTTATTTTTAAAAGCGTAATCTTCCAAATGTGTGTGTGGCTGTAAACCGATGAAGAAGATGGCAGGTTCTACTTTATCTGCCCCAAAGATTGCTTCTAGTTCGCGATGATAGGCGATCGTTTGCCGAACGGTTTCGAGGGTCTCATCAATGACATTGAAGGAATAATTGACGGATACTAATTCATTAAAGCCTGCGGCTCTAAGATCACGACAGTTTTGTAAAACTGACTTGAGGTTATAGCCCATTCGCATTTTGCGAACTAATTCTTGGGAGCCACTGGTAATACCAATTTCAAAATAGCTCATACCAGTTTCCACCATCAGTTGGCAGAGGTAAGGTGTGAGATTATCAGCACGGATATAGGCTGCCCAATGAATGTCGGTCATGCCTGAGGCTTTGACTTTTTCTAGTAGTTCGATCGCATCATCAATAAACTTCTTGGCGGGAATGAATTGAGCATCGGTAAACCAGAAATTGCGAACGCCGCGATCATAAAGTTGGCGCATTTCCTTGATCACTTCATCGGTGGGATTAATGCGAACTTGTTTACCCTCGATGACTGTATAGATGCAATAACAACAGTTATGGGGACAACCGCGTTTAGTTTGCACACCAATATAAAAGTCACGATCGCGGAAATAGTAATTAAAATCTGCCCAAATTGATTCGATGTATTTGTAGTCACAGGCGCTTTTTTCGATCGGCGCAGGTTCCTCATGGATCAGACGCGGACGCGGCTTGGTTTCACCGACTACATAGCAGCGATCGCTTTCAATTTCTCGACCTTGGACTAGGCGTTCTAATAGTGATTCCCCTTCCCCCACAGAAATAATTGTGCCCTTGGGTAAAACGTTACCTAACTGCTCATAGAAAACACTGACAGCTCCACCCCCAATGACGGCTCTAGTTTCAGGATGATAACGTCTGGCGCGACTTAAGCCACGACGGATTAGCTGTGAATTGCGCCAAAGTTCGGTGTAGTAAGAGGTAAATAGCCGTAGTCCATTCACTGCGCCCCGCAATTTTTTAAAGGGATTTTTGGCATAGTAAAACTCAAAGGCATTTTGGAGAGGGTTGCCACCGCGTCCACCCACAGGCGCATAGATCTGAATATCACGCCACGAGAATACTAATAAATTAGGTTGAAAACTGTCGATCGCCCGATCCAAAGCTGCATAAAAATCTAGGGGGGGCACTGTACCTAAATCAAAAATATCTTGCTGTACTTGGGGCGCGATTTTATGAATATGATCTGCAAGATAGGCTACACCAATCGGGAAAATTGGGTTACAGGGTAGACGCACATACATAATGCGATCGCAACCTATTGATGTAACAGATATGTCACCAGATGAGGTACTGGGATTATTTAAGGGATCATTGGTAGACATAGGATTTAATCTCTGAGTTTTAATTTGGTTTTGATTAAGGTTTTATTTTTTAGAGAATTTTTATTATTTTTGAAGCTTTCATCGCGATCGCCAAAGATATACAGCGCTTGACACTGATATAGATTCCCGAAACCATTGGCAGCCTTGTTGCTAGAAAAAAAATGCCAATAGTCACATTTTAATCAACAAGTCTTTACATATCTTAATTATATGCACTTTAACGTTAGTTCGATAGTTATGATTTTGATTCACCAACCTCATAAAGCGAATGTCGTGTGAATTACCAGATTCTCCTTATTCGGTTAGCGATTTCGTTGATTTTTTATGCTCGTTACTTTTACATTTACCTTTGCAGCTAAATTTTCACAATTAAGATTAAGCAGCAACATACCGGGGATCAAATTAACGATTACATACTTGAAAGTTGGTAGTAGTCTTTACAATCGCTAAGTAGTTTTGAGTGATAGCTTTATATCCGGCTTAAATTTCGAGATCGTCATTCTTGCGACCTCCCAACTTATCAGCAGGTGCTATTAGCTTAAAAATAACATTTTTGCAATCATGACTAAATTATGATTGCTTAAGAGAAAAAAATCTTATCTTTTTAAGTTTAGCAATCTATATAAATAAAATATAAAAATACTATGTCTTTATTTGATCCCTTACCCGCTGATTTACGTGATGAAAAAATCGTTTGCTCCTACGTTAACGCTACAAGCAAAATTCAAATTGCACGGATTACCGATGTCCCCCAATGGTACTTTGAACGGGTTGTGTTTCCTGGACAAAACTTAATTTTTGAGGCGATCGCTTCCGCCCATGTTGAGATTCACACAGGGATGATGGCAAGTTCTATACTTTCAGATACAATTCCCTGTGTCCAATTACAGGTAGAAGAAGCTAGCACTACATTACCAAACTGGATTCCCATCAAAAAATCCCTTGATGACGACCTAATTGATGATCCATCAGTGCTGCTTAACCTACCTAAACCTGAAGTAGTCTCCTAAATAATGGATTTTCTGTACCTCCATTTTCTCCAGTTTGTGACTGGCGCAAAAATGGATTTTCTATCCCTTGATTATGCCGAATTTCTAATCATCACAACGATTGTTTATTGGCTGTTACCAAATGTGCAAGCACGCTTGTTAGTTCTTGTAACCGCAAGTTTAGTGTTTTACTCATTTATCCAGAAACAATACATTTGGCTATTGTTAGTGATGTTAGTAATTAATTTTTGGTTGGGGAAGGAAATTCGCAAAGGAGATCAATTTCTGAAGCAGTGGTTGCTATTTGTGGGGATATTTTTTAATGTGTTGCTACTGTTTGGATTTAAGTACATCCCCTTTGTGGCGACGGCGATCGGTAATATTACAGGGCTACCTGCGGGGAGTTCATTAGCCATTTGGTCAAAGACGAATATTATTCCGCCAATTACTCTAAGCTTCTTTGTATTTGAGTTAATTGCTTACCTGATTGATACCTATCGCGGTAATACTCCTGCGAGGGACTTTCTAAGTTTTGCTGCCTACAAATTATTTTTTGCCAAGTTACTATCAGGCCCCATTACCCGTTATCAAGAATTTGCTCCTCAACTTTTAACGCGATCGCGCCCTGTAGTCTCAGACATCGCAGAAGGTGTGTGGCTATTTGCCTATGGTGCAGTCAAAAAAGGAATCGTTGCTGACAATATGGCAAGGTATGTCGATCTCTGCTTTCGGAATACAGAACGGGCAGGCAGTATTGATCTTTGGCTCGCATTGATTGGCTATGGTATCCAGATTTATTGTGACTTTAGTGGTTACATCGATATGGCAAGGGGTAGCGCCTTATTGCTTGGATTTAAATTACCTCAAAACTTCGATTTCCCCTACTTTTCAACTAGTATTTCCGATTTTTGGCGACGTTGGCATATGACCCTCGGCGCATGGATGCGAAATTATCTCTATATTCCCCTTGGTGGTTCTCGTGGTGGACTTTTAGCAACTTGCCTAAATTTAATGATCATCATGGTCGTGGTTGGCATCTGGCATGGTGCAAACTGGGGCTTTATTATCTGGGGTGTCTGGCATGGTACAGCCTTAGTGGGGCATCGCCTCTGGATGGAACTTTGCTCAATATTTGAGGGGTCAAATAAAATCTGGAAGCCTCTACCAATGAAATTATTAGCAATTATCCTGACGCAGCTCGTAGTCTTCGTCGGTTGGATTCCTTTCCGATTGCCCAATTTAACGGACACTAATATGTTTTTACAACGACTATGGGGTCATCAAAGCGATCCTCAGTTTGGCGTAAAAATTTATGTGGAATCCCTTAGTATTACAGCAGGGCAAATTGCTCTGATTATGGTTGGTTTAATGCTATTTTCACTAATTGCCTATCAATGCGATCGCGCTAAGTGGCAACTAAACTGGCAAATAAAATTATTCCTAGTCCCCATCAGCCTATTTTTAGTCAGTATCCTCAGCCCTGAGAAAAAGTTACCTTTTATTTATTTTGATTTTTAGAAACCCAAAATATGAATGGCGGCGCGAAGCACCGCCATTCATATTTTGGGTTTAAGCAAGACTTACATTGACATATATCGCTATAAAGCATTAAAAAACTGTTGTAAACGTCCTAAAAATGAACCTGACTGCTTGCCAGTTTTCTGACGAAATAAACGATCAATATCATCATTAGATGGACGTTGCTCTACTTCGGCAAGCTGTTGCATTCCCTCTTCGGTTTGTTGCCATACTTGCCATGTTTGCGGATAACAACGCCATAATGCGCCAAGCTCTAATGGCTTAATGTAATAGGCAGTCTCAAAAGTACTTATAAAGCGATCGCGTAGTCTTCTGGTCGCAAGTCCTACACCCACCTCACTATTTTCAAGGCGAGGGTTGAGCATTACAAAGGGGCGATCGCCTGCTAGTTGCACTAATTTCTCCACTTGATCAACTTCAATTGAGCTTGGCTCAACTAAGAGAAATGCTTGATCTTCTTCACGAATTGCCCTGCGTCCTTCATTGACCCCACGGAAGGAAACTTCTAGATCTTTCCATTCGCGCTTTGCAAGTGCCGCAGCCCCTGCATCGGAAAAGAGAGCTTGCCATGAGTTACCATAGCGTTCGTTAAAACTACGCACAAATTCGTAGGCAACTGGCAAGGAATTGAGTTCAGGAAAGCCTAGATCCACAAGGATACGGGTCACACCATTGGTGATCGCTTGATGGGTAGCAGCGATCGCTTGTTCAGTAGCATCTTCTAAATTATTAGGAAGCAAAATAGATTCAGATAGTTGAGTCATAAAATAATTTATTTATAAAACTTAAAAAGAGAGGGGGACGCAAAGCGTTCCCCTCTCTATTAAACAGTAAAAATAAAGGGGCGCTTAGCGTCCCTTTCTTTCTTAAACAGTAATTAGTTTACATACCGCCGAAGCCGCCACCACCAAATCCACCAGCACCAGCGCCAGCAGGACCAGCACCAGCACCAGCACCAGCATTCTTCTCTGGCTTTTCAACAACGAGAGCTTCTGTGGTCAAGACCAAACCAGCGATCGACGCAGCATTTTGCAATGCTGAACGCACAACTTTCGCAGGGTCAATTATCCCAGTGGCAATCAGGTCAACATACTCACCCTTAAGAGCATCGAAACCTTGATTGAAAGGAAGTTGCTTCACTTTCTCAACCACAACAGTACCTTCTAAACCAGCATTGTCGCTGATTTGACGTAAAGGCGCAGAAAGAGAACGAGCGACAATATTTGCACCGATCGCTTCTTCATCCTTCAAGGTTGCGGTGAACTCTACCAATTCAGTAGAGAGATGGGCAAGGGTTGCACCACCACCAGGGACGATACCTTCTTCAACAGCTGCGCGAGTTGAGTTGAGAGCATCTTCGATGCGAAGTTTGCGATCTTTAAGTTCGGTTTCGGTAGCGGCACCGACTTTGATTACAGCTACGCCACCAGAGAGCTTAGCGATGCGCTCTTGGAGTTTTTCCTTGTCGTAGTCAGAGTCACTGAGTTCCAATTCCTTACGAATTTGAGCAACTCGTTTTTCAATATTTGCCTTGTTAGATGTATCGGAAACAATGGTGGTCTTGTCCTTAGAAATGGTGATCTTACGGATCGTACCAAGCTGTTCCAATGTTGCAGCGCTAAGTTCTAAACCAGCATCTTCAGAAATAACTTGTCCATCGGTGAGAACCGCAATGTCTTGTAACAAAGCTTTACGGCGATCGCCAAAACCAGGAGCCTTGATTGCAGCAATATTTAGAGAACCTCTGAGCTTGTTGACAACTAAAGTTGCTAGAGCTTCACCTTCAACATCTTCGGCGATAATTACTAAAGGAGAACCAGAACGAGCTGCTTTTTCCAAAATAGGAATCAAATCTTGAATTACATTGATCTTTCTGTCAGTGATCAAGACCTTGGCATTCTCAAATTCCACTAACTGACGTTCGTTATCGGTGACGAAGTAAGGAGAAATATAACCGCGATCGAGTTGTAAACCTTCGACAACTTCCAATTCGGTAGTGAGGGACTTCGATTCTTCAACGGTGATTACGCCATCTTTACCAACCTTATCGATCGCATGGGCAATCATTTCACCAACTTCGACATCATTACCAGCCGAGATGGCGGCAATCTGAGCGATTTCGGAATTAGAATCTACAGCTTTTGCTTTTTGGGCGATCACACCAACTAAGTAAGCAACAGTCTTTTCAATACCACGACGCACGCCCACTGGGTTCGCACCTGCGGCAACGTTACGCAAGCCTTCACGAATAATTTCTTGAGCCAAAACCGTAGCACTGGTAGTACCATCACCTGCTACATCATTGGTTCTAGAAGCAACTTCACGCACTAGTTGAGCGCCAGCATTTTCTAAAGGATCTTCTAATTCAATTTCCTTAGCAATGCTCACACCATCATTGATGATTTGAGGAGCGCCATATTTCTTTTCGATAACTACGTTACGACCTTTAGGCCCAAGGGTGACACGCACTGCGTCTGCAAGTGCATTTACACCACGCTCAAGAGCGCGGCGAGATTCTTCATCAAATACTACGATTTTGGACATTTTATTTTTAATTTAGTAATTGGTTCTATTCTTTTTGATTTGTACTGCGTACAAATCAAGTCAGTTATTCAACTATTCAACGATCGCGAGAATGTCTCTTTCGGCAAGCAACAAATAATCTACGCCGTCAATTTTGGCTTCAGTGCCTGCGTATTTTGAGTAAAGGACTTTGTCGCCAACTTTGACTTCTAGAGCAACACGAGTACCTTTGTCATTGCGAGCACCAGGTCCAACTGCTGCAACTTCACCGATTTGAGGTTTTTCTTGAGCTGTATCGGGTAAGAAAATACCGCCTACAGTTTTTTCTTCCTTAGTTGCTACTTTCACCAATAGGCGATCGCCTAAGGGTTGTAATGTACTCTTGTTTAGGGTTAATGCTGCCACTATATCTATACCTCCTAAAAATTTAATCAGAGCAAGCATTGCAGGTGATTAATTAATCACTTATTGCAAGCTTTAGCACTCTATGTCATTGAGTGCCAATATACTGCGAAAAGACTCAGTAACTAGATCGGCTTACCGTACAAACAAAGAAGGGATTTTTGGTGGCTTGGCAAAGCTGCGCTACCAAAAATCCCTTCTTAATTAACTTTTGCTATTCAGGCAAGTAGTCTTTGTCTATTGTTTGCTCAGGTGTAAAGGGAGAATCTAGGGGAAATAAATTAATCTCCAAGCCTGTCTCGGCACTGGCTAATTCTCTCGCCGTTTCGTAAGCTTCAGTAAATTCTGCTAGAAAATGTCGTTTGAGGCTGGGACTAGTTTTGAAAGCTTTTTGTAACCTGCGACGATGCTCTAGCAAAGTATATCGCCAACTGTTAGAACGCTTGTCAGGTCGATACTTGTATTTCAATAGATGCATGAGAACTATTTCCAAATTGCTCTCTAGTGCTTCTTTTTGGCTATTCCCCATGTCTTCAATTTCTTCGAGCAAATTTACCAAATCCAGATCTCTAAGGTTGCCTTGACGCAGCAATACTAATGTTTGTTCTATCCACAAACATTAGTCCTCTTCATAGAGATCATGATGGGATTTTATTTGTATTTTGTCTGGTGCGATCGCCATATTTGCCCAGTTGAACGCTCAAATGAGCCTAACATTAAGCATAGTTAACCTTTTGCTCTGTAACGATCACCTCTAATCTCACATCCCATGGATCATTAGGTAATTCGTCTATATAAAATTCATCAAAGATCACCCCTACTTTCTTACCTGTAGAATATGGCAACCAACGATCATAAAAGCCCCCACCATAACCAAGCCGATAACCTCGGCGATCGCAAGCCACCGCAGGTATCAAAATCAGATCAATTTGAGCCAAATTCATTAATGGCAAGACATGACATGGTTCGAGAATATTGAAAGCTCCTGTTTGCATACTGCTCTCAAAATTAGCGATCGCCACTTGATGCCAAATTAAATCTTGTTCGATACAACGCGCAAATCCCCAATTCTTTGTAGGGAATCTTTGCCACAGTGTACTCAAATCTGGTTCTTGCCGAAAACTGGTGAAGGCTAAAATATTTTGTGCTTTTTGGAAGGTTTGCCAATTAATGAGGTGATCGCATAGAGATTTACTTTTTTGTTGCCAAACCCCATCAGATATTTGGCGGCGTTGAGCTAGTAATATTTTTTTAAGTTTCTTTTTTGTCTGTTGTTTACTTTGCAGAAAACCTGTCATTATTTTGGAATTGGATTTGCTAATTACTATCAAGAAGACAGATTAATCATCTTTTTCAAGAAGAAAAGTTGACTAATTTCTAGTTTTAATTTGTGGTTAAGTTACCGTTTGTAAATTTTTTCTATTGCTTAATTCTTAAAGGCGCAACTTTTGATTGATGGGCTAGTTGTCACTACACTCGGCAAATAACGCTTGCAGAAATTTTATTATCGATTCGATTTTTGGGCTGTTGTAGTTGTTTGCATCACGCCGTCATTATTCGGAGAAGCAATTTCTTTCGGTTCAAGCAGCTTAATTGTCATTTGATTACGCTTAATCCAACCCTGCTTTCTCAATAACAGTTCCTGAGACTTGCCAGAGTTTAAAGTCTGGGGTAATTTTTCACGCATCCCATTTACCTTCTGCTCGACGGAATTTACCTCTGTTGTAAGTTCATCAAGCCGATCTTTTTGGGACGACTGATAGGGTAAGAGTCTCGTAATTGCCGCGATCGCAGCAAAGGACAAAGCCACATTAACAGCAATCACAACTATTGATTCAGTTGCCTTAGTCCGATAATATTGGTCTTTTTTTCGCTGAATTGAACTAGTAACTGCCTCACTGTAGCCATTAGCGTTACTCAACGCAGGATTAGCAGTCATGGACATAACAGAAACTTTGTCGCTAGAGGAGGAATAGTTGCTGCGTGAACTGATGCTCGCCCCATCATTTCGCCCATTCTGATCTAGTGATCGGCGTAGGTTTTGTTTTGCTACTACTGGAGAAACTCGTGGAGTCAGGTTTCGCTTGGCAACCATTCGCAACCTCTAGGTTTTAAAAAATATATAAAGACTAGGAATTAGAAAGAGCAGAACCTAATAAAAGCGCCAATGCTGCGGGAAATAGAGCAACCACTAATGCGGTGAAAACTTGTGTATCCGAAAGATTCATATAACACTCCTAAATATAGTTATATAAGCGATTATTTCGATCTTAACAATACACTGTCATATTAGATATTGACTAGTTGTTAAAACAACTAAAAACAAAAAGTGACATTTTATGACGATTTGTAATAAGTAAACCTAAAATCCAGATTGTATGATCGCCCACGTAGCCAGCAACCATACAATCTGGGTTGTGTTTATAACTATCATGCTTTCTCTAATACAAACATGCTTGGTCTAATACAAATTGATGGATGCGATCGCAGGTTTCAGGACGAATCTCATGAGCCATCTCGTATTCTTCATATTCTACGGTTGCGCCCAAGCTCTGAAATACTTTTTGAGCATTACGCGCTGCGCCAATCGGAACTACGTTGTCCTGTGTACCATGAGCAATAAATATTGGTGGAAATTTCTGATTAGCAAATTCCTGTAATTCCTCTTCGGCAATATGCAAATATCCACTCAACGAAATTAAACCTGCTAAAGGAAATCCTAGACCAACATCAAGAGTCATCGCTCCACCTTGTGAAAATCCTAATAAAAATGTCTTTTCGAGTGGGATGGCCGTCAGGGCAGGTAAATCTTCAAGGAATTGACTGAGTAATTCACAGCTTGTGGTGAGTCCTTCTGCATCAAGGCTTTGGAGGTCATACCACATCTTGCCATTGGGCATGGGGTGGTTAAAGGGAGCTTCAGGACAAATCCATTGATAATTGGGGAGTCCGACCAGTGGCGCAAGCGAAATCAAATCATCACAATTTGCACCCCATCCATGTAGGGCAACGATCACACCTTGGGCAATGGGATTAGGTAAAGAATTAGGTAATGCGCGGTAATTTAAGGGCATGAACAAAATTATAGCTACAGCTAGTTGAATTAGGAGGATAAAAGGCATCACTTCACGCTGCCTTTTATTTTTTAGTTTGATGAGGAGGACGAAGGGCATCGCATCCCGACACCCTTCATCTTTAGGCTTTCTTTATTGCTATACAATAAAAAAGCATTGAAAATGCACTTTTAAAAATCAAATCATAAAACATTCTAAAAATTGCTGGAGAATTGCCTAAATGCAACTCGTCGCGCTTCAGAACTTACTAGATAACACCTCATTTGCTGTCCTCTTTGCAACTATGCTCGTTTTTTGGGTGCATGTCGCATTCCCCAATTTGCCCTATCTACGATCGCTAGGAAATGCGGGCATGGCGATCTCCAATCTTTGTATTGCTGCATTACTAGGGGCGCGTTGGATTGATGCAGGCTATTTCCCATTGAGCAATCTTTACGAATCACTATTTTTCTTAGCATGGGGCATCACTACCATGCACATTGTCGTTGATCGCATTGGCAATAAAAGCGCCAACGATAATGCGAAACGTTTGATTGGTGCGTTTACTTCACCGATGGCAATGGGAATTACTGCCTTTGCTGCCCTTGCCTTACCCGCAGGGATGCAGGTATCAGAACCCCTTGTACCTGCATTAAAGTCCAATTGGTTAATGATGCACGTTACGGTAATGTTGCTGAGCTATGCCGCTTTGATCACAGGTAGTATTCTGGCGATCGCATTCTTGATTGTTACTCGCGGTCAAGAGGTGATTTTACAAGGTAGTTCCTTCGGAACAAATCTTCGCAGTGTTACCGAAGCGAAACAGTCTAATCCTGAAACCTTTGCGGCCTTTGCTGTTGAAGGTATGGGTAGCGTTTTAAATACGGCAAATTTATCATCATCAAATACCGCTACACTAGTATCTGAAAACACAACCAAAACAAAAACCCTATCTCTGCGTCGCCTCACATTAGGTGAAACTTTAGATAATCTCAGTTATCGGGCGATCGGGCTAGGCTTCCCCCTCCTCACCATTGGCATCATTGCAGGCGGCGTATGGGCAAATGAGGCATGGGGATCCTATTGGAGTTGGGATCCGAAGGAAACATGGTCTTTAATTACATGGTTAGTCTTTGCGGCTTACTTACATACACGTATTACTAAGGGCTGGCAAGGACGCAAGCCCGCGATTTTGGCCAGCGTTGGCTTATTAGTAGTATGGACTTGCTATTTAGGAGTAAACCTACTTGGCAAAGGTTTACATAGTTACGGTTGGTTCCTATAATTTTTTCAGTCTTTTTAGAATATTTTATGGCAGTTTAAATGAAGTCGGCGCAAAACGCCGACTTCATTTATTGTTTTTTTGCATTACTATCCATAGGGGGGCAAATTATAGGCATACTTTTTTAAGAACTTTATATAGAAGCAGTTTTAGGTTCACAAATAAAACTACTTCAAAAAATATGTTCAAAAGTATTGACAAATGCTAGTGAAATCTACATAATAAGGAGCGCTTAAATAAAGAAACGCAAAAAACGAGCTGCAAATCAGTAAGTAGAAGGCAATTCTTGACTTAAAAGCAAAAATTTGGGTTCGTAGTTCAATTGGTTAGAGCACCGCCCTGTCACGGCGGAAGTTGCGGGTTCGAGCCCCGTCGAACCCGTTCTATAAAGAACGGATAACAAAAAAAAGAAATCGCTAAGCGATTTCTTTTTTTTGTTTTGTTAATGCCAAGTATTTTGTTGAGGCGCGATCACCTCTTTAATCTCTGTGAAAGTAAAGGGCGATCACGGAAAGTAAAGAAAGAGCGCGTAATTTTTGCTAACTGAGACGATGAAAGTCGCCACTAACGCAAAAATCTAACTACAATTACCAGATAATTTTGAGGTTGCATCAATCTAAAATTTTAGTAGTAATACTCTTGATCTAGTTACATTAAAATTCACATATTTAAAGTTTATATTTATGGATTTTCAGTCTGAAAATTTTGATTTTGACTCTCTAGTACAAGGTGCGATTAAAGAGGCTCTTAAAGAAAGAGGTAATGTGAATATTTTAATTGCTGGTGCTACTGGTGTTGGGAAAAGTACACTTATCAATGCCATATTTCAAGGGAATATGGCTGAAACAGGGCAAGGTCGTCCAGTCACTCCAAACACAAACAACACGAGAAATAAAGAAAGATGGGATTCCGCTTTCTATTTTTGACAGTCGTGGGCTTGAAATGGCTGATTTTGAGAACACAATGAAAGAACTACGAGCACTGGTCAGTGAACGTAGTAAAGATATTGATCCTAAAAAACATATTCACATTGCTTGGATATGCATTCTTGAAGATTCACGCCGAGTACAGGATGCTGAACAAAAACTCGTTAAAATGCTTGCAGAGTATATGCCTGTTGTTGCGGTAATTACTAAAATTCGTTCCTTAAAATCTGACAAAGGATTTCGCGATATAGTTCAAAGATTATTGCCTTTAGCAAAAAATACAGTTCGAGTTCGCGCCCTTCCTGAAGAGGATGATGAGGGGAATATTAAACCTGCTATTGGGCTAAAAGAACTTGTAGACTTGACCTTTGAATTGGTTCCTGAAGGACAAAAACGAGCTTTTGTGGCTGCACAGAAAGTAGATATTGCTCTAAAAAAACAAAAATCTCATGGAATAGTAGCCACCGCCGCAGTTACTGCAGGTATAATGGCGGCTACCCCTATTCCCTTTTCAGATGCAGTAGCGATCGTACCAATACAGGTAGTAATGCTTGCAGGTATTTCTGCCACTTTTGGTTTGTCAATTGATCACATCTCTCTCAGTACATTAGTAGGCAGTATTCTAGCTGGACCAGGCGGAACATTTGCAGGACGCACAATTGTATCAAGTCTTCTTAAACTTATTCCAGTGGGTGGTTCAGTCATTGGCGGGACAATTGCTGCTACTACAGCCGCAGCAATTACAACAACAATAGGTGAAATATACATTGCCGTATTAGAAATGTTATTTCTCCAGAATAAAGGAGAACCACCAACATCTAAAGAAGTAGGAGATGCATTTAAACTTAAATACTTACAAATTACTGGCAGCAAGTAACAGTTTGTTAGAGGCGAAGCGCTTGCTAGACATCATTTAAGGCGATTATCGCGGTTTTACTTTTGGCAAATAGCGATTGCCTTGTATTTATTTGAGAAGCGATCGCTATTTGCCTATTATTACTCTTCCCAAAGATCAACATTTAACATCGTGTCAATATCGCTCCCAAATTGCCATTTATCAGGAAATGGGTAATCAGGATATTCAATCTTGATCCGCTTTAAAGAAGTTTCAAAACAATCATCAAACATTTTTACAATGTAACGTTTGAGGCTTGGAGATTGCCTTAGAAGTGTTTTTAGTTCATCGCGTTGCTCGAATATTGTTAACAGCCAGCCTCGATAGCACTCAGGCATATCTACATAGCATCGTTTCAGGATATGTTCGATCAATCTTTTGAGCCTAGTCTCAATCTCACGTTTGTTACTGCCTGACAAACCTTCTAACTCCTCTATTAAGTTTTCGACATCAAGATTGCGAAAGTCACCCGCTTTTAATTGCGCGATCACAGTCTCTAACCACAGATCGAGATCGAGATCGTACAGTGATGTATTTCGTGCAATTGTTTGAGTCATTGAGGTTGCTCCTGCGATCGCTCATCTCAATTTGTTCTAATTCTTGATTTAATTATAAGTGATCGCCTTGGGGTAGTCTTCCTTGAGAAGCGATCGCATATACGCAATATAAGAGTAGTGCTATATAAAGCCTTATGTTGATGCTATAGAGATGTTTTGCTAAGCAACACATCTCTATAAAAAGTTTAGGCGAGTAACTGCTTAGCGCGATCGCTAATCGACTCAGCACTAATACCATTAAAATCAAACAACTGACCAGCCGAAGCTGTAGTTTCGCCTCGCTTCCATGAGAAGACATCGCGCTTGCTGGTACTACGCAAGATCACAGGCTCTAGCAATGCTGAAGCACCCCCGACAACACCAATCAAAGCATCACCACCAAACAATGCCTCAAAATCAGCATCACTAAGGAACTTACCATCTGGTTCAGAGCAAGTCTCCCAAGCCACATCAGTTGAGCGATAGAGACGGCGAGGGCTAACAATGGAAACAATCTTAGAACCGATGCCTTGCTCTGCTAACTTTTGTGCCGCTTCGTAAACAGGTTGCAAGATTATGTCACCGATAACCGCGAAGACAACTTTCTTGCTACCTGCGATTTCTTGCAAAGTAATGGCTCCATCTTCCAGAGCCTGTCGGGTCTGCTCAAAGGTAGTCCGAATCGGTAAAGGTGTTTTACTTGCCGTAATCACCACGCCCTTATTCACTGCCTTCAGTGCCCAATCATAGGCAACTTGAATGCTATTGGCATCGGGTGGGAAGAGAGGGAACACATTACCATTGCGAGTCATCGCCGCAAAATAAGCTTCAATTTCAGGACGTTGGTGTGTCCAACCGTTGCGCCCCTGCTCCAAAGCGCCTGCGGTAAATAAACACACAGTTGCAGGTGTAGGACGGCGTAACTCTGCCATCGACTGAGTCACGGTCTGCCAAATTGGAAGTCCATTAATCGCAAATGACTCATAGGAACACCAAAGGGTACGGCTGCCAAATAGCGCTAAACCAACTGCTAGCCCAGCACAGGCATCTTCGCTAAGAGGTTCATAAACCTGTCCACCGGGGGCTTGGTTATAAAGATCATCAGTAGTAGGGTGATTAATTTTCAGAGCTTGGTTAATATTGGCAATCCCTGAGGCTTCGTTACCATCAGCATTGGTGACGATGAAGCGCTTATCGGTTTGTCCCACATAGCCCACTAAACGTCCCATAGATGTGGTGGCAATTTTCGATTCACCGATCGCATATTCTTCTAAGGGCAAAGTGCCTAAATCCGTCAGGGGCAATACCGACTCGGTAACTGCGGTTTTGGAAGAGGAACCACCACCAGCCCATTGCAAATTGGTACGAACAGTTTCCCATGCTTCAGGATTGAGGGCGCGAGATTTTAAGCCAGCGATGACATCGGGATTATCGAGGGTGTGATGGGCATAAAGGTTATGGGATTTTGCACCTCTTGCATGAACACCTGCGCCCTTAAGCTGCTTGATGATAAATACAGTTAGTTTTCCACCAAAGGCAAGTTTCGCGGCTTTAGCTGCGCCCACGAGAACTGCTTCAGTAAAGGCAAGACGTTGTTTCAGAGAAAAAGCCGTGCTATCGACATAAGCGCCCGTTTGATCTTGATCATCAAAATCCTTAGCATCAACAAGAATAACTTCATCAAAGCCATTGCCTTTCCAGAACGCCAGCATCTCTTCATTAGTTTTCGTGGAAACCATGCTGTGATGCTCTTGGCTGTAGCCATTCCACACCAAAATCGGTACAAAATTGGTAACTTCAGGATAGGCCGTATGGAAATGGGCGATCGAACTAATGGGATAGGGTTCGCCTAAACCACCGTCACCGATCGTCACAGGAAATAATTTATCGCGGTGCAACCAAGCCCCAGCCATCGCAAAATGTTGTCCCTGTCCCAAAGGTCCCGCAGGAGCAAGAATTCCGGGAATATAGCCAGACAAGTGACCCAGTAAGCCATGTCTTTCGCGATATCTTTCTCGGAATTGAGCAACAGTATCAATGCCCATATCTTCGAGGGAACGATCTAAAAACATCGCGCTGTAATAACCGGGGGCATGGTGTCCCACTTCTGTCGGTAAATTCTTATGACCAAGCAGATAAAATGCAGCAACGGCTTCTGCACTACTGGCAAATCCTCCAGGATGTCCTGATGCTTTGCTAGCTGTGACTTGTAAGGTGAGATAACGTAAAGCATCAGCAGCTAGTAAGGTTTGGAATACAGCGGCGCGATCGCTAGGATCAGTAATTCCAGATTTTTCTGGGCTAAGCACAGGTATGCGTCCTAATTCGTCGAACCCCTCCAACGGTTCGCCAAAGTACTGAACGCCTTCAGTAAAGGCGGGAGTAGCTGCGTTTGTGGTGTTATGGGTTGCGACCATAGATTTTGTGACCTTTAATTTGTGCAGATATACTGGTTTGACTATTTAATGAGTAGAGATTAAGAAATGTTGAAATTTTCTTTACGAGTCATTTTAGTATGTACTGGATACAGAGTTTGTCTTTATAAATGGTTAACTCTAAAGCTGTTTTCTATATCAAAGACGAGAGGCGGCGCGAAGCGCCGCCTCTCGTCTTTTTGACTTTGATTTCCCTAAATTTTAGATGGCTATAGCTATCAAGCAATAATCAAAATTTCAAGCCAAATATTTCAAAACATTACTTTAACTATGTTACACTGAGAAATGCGGCAGCTTGGCTCAGGTGGTTAGAGCGACGGTCTCATAATCCGTAGGTCCCGGGTTCAAATCCCGGAGCTGCTATTCTTTACGAAAACATCGGTGATATAGAGTATCACCGATGTTTTTTGTTCATGATAGTATGTAGACAATTTACTCCCTAAGGCAAAGGACAGGATTATGGGATTACTCGATCGCATTGGTATGGTGGTCAAGTCCAATGTAAATGCAATAGTTACGGCGGCCGAAGATCCAGAGAAAATTCTGGAGCAATCAATCATTGATATGCAGGAAGATTTGGTGCAACTGCGCCAAGCTGTCGCACAATCAATGGCTGCCCTCAAGCGCCAAGAGCAACAATA
Organism: Pseudanabaena sp. UWO311; assembly: GCA_943371975.1. GTDB lineage: Bacteria > Cyanobacteriota > Cyanobacteriia > Pseudanabaenales > Pseudanabaenaceae > Pseudanabaena. The sequence continues at coordinate 42,674 of CALRWX020000011.1, forward strand.
TAATCAAAGTGCAACTCAGGCTCAAGAGTGGGAAAAACGAGCCATGCTAGCGCTCCAAAAAGGAGATGAGAACCTAGCAAGGGAAGCGCTGAGCCGCAAGAAAACCCATGCTGATTCCGCAGCAACCTTAAAAGCTGGTTTAGATCAACAGTCAGGTCAAGTAGAGCTGCTCAAGAAAAATTTAATTGCGATCGAAGGCAAGATTTCTGAGGCAAAAACCAAGAAAGACATGCTCAAAGCGCGGATGCAATCTGCTAAGGCTCAAGAAAACCTAAACAATATGTTGGGCAAGGTAAACACCAACTCCGCCTCCGCCACCTTTGAGCGGATGGAAGAGCGTGTATTAATGGCAGAGGCTAAGGCAAGTGCTAGTTCTGAGCTTGGGATGGATAATCTCGAATCTCAGTTTGCTCAATTAGAAGCTGGTAGCGGTGTCGATGATGAACTCGCCGCCCTCAAAGCCAAGATGATATCTAGTAGCCCTGCGCCTCAAGGTGCATTACCTCCATCAGATGCTGCAAAGCCAAGTGTCGGTGCAGCGATCGATGCTGAGCTAGAAGCTCTTCGTCGCCAAATGGGTAATTAATTTAATCAAAAAAAGAAAAGGGACGCAAAGCGTCCCTTTTCTTTTTTTGATCGATAAAAGTAAAGAGTGATCGCCTATTTCAACCCTATATTGAGGTTTAATATTTATTAGCAATACAAAATTTATTCTCAATGGATTATGAAATATTACAGACTAATCGTAAGTGTCTTTGTGGCAGTAGTAATGTTTGTAATGCCATTGTCAGCTCATGCTGCTAGCTCTTCGAGCGTTACTCGCTCAATTTTAAATGAGGCTGGGGGGGAAGATTTTTCTGGGCAAAATTTAATTCGAGCTGAATTTACCAGCAGTACTCTAAAAAACACTAACTTTAGTAATGCTGATTTGAGAGGAGCGCTCTTTAACGGAGTAATACTAGATAGCGCAAATATGCATGGTAGCGACTTTAGCTCAGGGATAGCTTATGTCTCTAGATTTAAAAATGTTGATATGAGCGATGCAATATTAGCTGATTCTAATATGCTGCGATCGACTTTTGATAACGTCGATATAGTTGGTGCTGATTTTACTAATGCACTTCTAGATTTGTCGCAGGTCAATAAATTATGTGTTACAGCTTCAGGCATTAATTCTAAGACAGGTGTTGATACCCGTGAGTCTTTAGGATGTGAATAAAAAAAGTGGGGTAAAAGCCCCACTTTTTTATTCAAGAGGTTCAACTGATACACCACGAATAATACGAGATAATTCAGATTTTTCATCGACAGAAACTCTCGTTGGTGAGCCACTCAAAATCCTCTCAAAGCCTTGGAATGAATCCTTAATTTGTGCGCCTTGATCGGTGATTATATATTCACGGATGCGGCTATCATGCCGTGAACCGCGCATTTTGAATACGTTAACGGCACGAGACATTTGACCGCGAATTTCTACATATTGCAACAGGATGATCGTGTCGGTAATTGTAGAAATATGAGATTCAGTAATCGAATGCGAACCCATAAATTGATCAGTAGTATTCGTAAACAAGCCAGTAATTTCTTCTTGTTTGACATAGCCAGTAAGACCAATCACGAATTGACGAAAAGTATTGTTGCTGACTCCTCTAGCAAGAGCCGATAAAGAGTCGATCGCAATTCGCGATGGCTTAAAGGATTCAATTTCGGACTTAATTACTTGTAAATGATCCTCTAAGCCAGAGGACTCAGGGTATACACAGATAATTTTAAGTAAGCCTGAACTTTCCCACTTGTCGAAGTCCGTACCCCAAGAAGAGGCATTTCTTGTAAGTTGTTGGCGTGACTCTTCGTAGGCAAATAGGATTGCGCGTTCACCATTTTCACAACCATTTTCAATAAACTTACTGACCATAAGGGTTTTGCCAGTACCTGTTGCCCCAGTGGTCAAGATGATCGAGTCTTTAAAATATCCACCACCACACATTTCGTCTAGTGTGATAATGCCAGAAGATACCCTAGTATTAGAAGACTTTTGTGTAAGTCGCATTGCGCCTAGGGGGAATATATTGATCCCTTTACTGGTCATCGTAAATGGGAACTCGCCTTTCATATGGGTTGTACCACGTAGCTTGAGAATTTCAGCGGTACGATGACGGCGTTCTCCATCTAAGACATTTCTTAAGATGATGACATTATCAGAAACAAATTCTTCAACTCCGAATCTTGCTACGGGGCCATATTCTAGCTCCCGCTCGGTAGTCATCACTGTCGTGACTCCAAGGGATTTTAAACGCGCGACAATACGGAAAATTTCACGACGGACTAAGCCTAGAGAATCATACTGTTGAAATATGGCTGTCATCGAATCAATGGAGATTCGTTTGGCTTTGTATTTGATGATTGCATATTGAATGCGTTCGATCAAGGCTGATAGATCGAAATCACCGACTACTTCTTGACCTTCGGGATCAGGAGAGGCATCAAGGATAAATAACCTACCTTGATCGATTAACTCTTGGAGATCCCAATTAAAGCTATAGGCATTTTTGATAATGTCCGATGGTGATTCTTCAAAGGTGACAAATACGCCATGCTCATCTAACCCTGTAATACCGTTATAGAGAAATTGCATTGCTAAAAGTGTTTTGCCAGTACCAGAAGTACCACTTACGAGCGTCGATCGCCCCTTTGGTAATCCACCATGAGTGATGTCATCTAATCCCTCAATCATGGTGCGTAACTTCTGCACACCTAGCTCTTGTCTTTTATTATCATTATTGCTGTCGTTGTTATTATTTGGGGTGCTGGAGCTAGTCATTGCCAATTAATTCCTCATATAGTAAATCCAAGCCAATTAATACTTTTTCGCGATCGGACAAGTCACCAATAATTTTTCTAACGGGTGGTGGTAAAACCTTCGCTAAAGTCGGTGTCGCTAAGATCTTGTCTTCTTCAGCTAATTGTGGGTTTTTTAGCACATCAATTACCTTCAATGTATAGACTCCTTGAAACTCTTTTTCAAGGATATCGTTGAGCATTTTCAACGCCCGTACTGAGTTGGGGGTGTTGCCTGCGACATAAAGTTTAAGGACGTAGGTTTTACGAATCATTTCATTAATTAGGTGTGCTTCGGCTATTTATAACTTATTCTCTTAAACTTCTATCGCGTAAATCTTTGCATTTAGTTTGTGAACTATTAAGAAAATATTGATAAAGGTTTAAGATTGGGAATAGAAAATTAAGTTTCAGTTCTGTTTAAAGATTTTTGTTGGAATTTTGGTTAAATTTGTCTTTAAGTTCGAGGAATAGAGCGCCGATATAGCTCACAAAGATGGGCTATCATATCAATCAAAGCAATCCGATAATCTAATAAAATTTCATCGTTTCTACCTTCCAACCTTAACTGTTTAGCAAATTCATCCATTAATTCCATATGAATTTCGAGAACTTGTGATACAGAAATATCCGCAAAAAAAGAAAGATTAACGAATTCATCAATTTTTTTGTTTAGATCATTATTTGTTTCCGAAAAATACTCTAGGATGATTGAGCGATATATATTTTTTAAGCGCCCGATATACTCTTTCCTATCTTCGGGAGATAGGTTTCGTAGAAACAGCCGTGAATCGCGTTTGTAATACACCCCCAAATACCCTAATCGCTCACTGAGTTTATTGGCTAGTCTTTGTTGTTGAACACTTAAGGATTCAGAAACTGGAATATCGGGAATGTTGACATAGACTTGATGGCGAACCTGTGGGGAAATCTTGATGAAGGTGGCGATCGCTTGATCGATAATAGTTGGCAAATCTTGGAGCTGATCAGAGCTAATGCTGATACTGGCTCGATAAAAGTCTTTTGATTCGCTTTGTTCATAAGGTTCGCTTTGTTCATAAAAATCTTCTAGAACAAGTATGGTAGGCATAAATACCTTTAGCATACCGAGATGATCGACAACAGCATCAACATCTCTGAATATAACTAGACAATCTTGTGTGTTTTGTGGTTTTGTTAATAAACTTACAAGATAATCTAAATCTGAAATAATCGTTACTGTGTAACGATCTTGAGGCAAAAAATTTTCGAGGTTAGATTTTGTTTGGCTGACATCAATTTCTGCCACCAAGCAGCATACTTGTAGATTAGTCAAAACAGGCACAGGCTATTGGTGTTTGGGATGGCACGAAATTTATCTTAAGCTTTATTTTCGCACTTAAATAGCAAAATCATGTGAAATTAATGACTGTACTATATAGGCGAATTTATCAGACGGTAGTGACAGACGACACTTATTAACAATAACCCGTAAGGGTTGCAGTATATGGACTCCCTCATCTTAAATCAGTCTTTAGAAATATATGGACAGTCTTTGGTGGCAGTGTGTCGATCGCCTGCCAAAACTTCTGAAGCTCTAAATCTTTTGAAAAAAGGCTGGTCTAGTGTCGTGGTACTAGATCATAAGGATCAGCCTCAAGGACTGTTTAATGCCCGTTGTCTATTAAATTGGCAAACTGAATCAGATGATTGCACGTTTGTTGTTCCTGAGATCGATTTGGAAAAAATCGATCTAGAGCCATTACCCGCAATTTTGACATCAACGACCATTGCAGAATTTCTACAAAGAATTTCACAGTATCGACATTCAGCAGAAATTTGGGCTTTGGTGGATATCGATGGTCAATTTACAGGTCTTTTAGAGGCTTCGCATGTATTACGCGCCCTAGTCCAAAACAATCAAGATGAGCAGCCATCGGCAATTTCACTCTTGCTGCCCCTGATTTATCAACTACCTTTGCCTGTAATGGTGAAGGATATGAATGGAAAGGTCGTGGGGATGAACTCCTCATGGCGTCATAGTCTGGATGAGATTGTTCCTAAATCGGGAGCAGGAAATTTAGATAATTCCGAGATCGCTAACGAGGCTAACGTAGATATTCATACATTAGAAAATTTTGAGCAATTAATTCCTGAGAATTTGCCATCAACCTATCAATTTTGTACCACTGATGGTGAATCCTTCACTTGGCAGGTGATTAATGTAGCTTTGCAAGGCAATCTCCAAGGACTAGAAATGGCGATCGCCTATGATATTACAGCGCAAAAAAATCTTGCTCAAGAACTATCTGGGTTGAGCCGTCTCAAGGATGAGTTTTTAGCCTGTATTAACCATGAATTAAAAACGCCATTAACTTCAGTGATTGGGATTGCCAGTTTGCTTAGCAATAATACTTTTGGTGAACTTAATGATCGTCAAAGTCGCTATGTAAAAATGATTCATCAAAGTGGTCGTCAATTAGTGTCTATCATTGACAATATTTTTGACTTAGCCAAGGCTGAAGCAGGGCAATTAGAGCTATATTCTGAGACTATTTCTGTCAAAGATGTTTGCCTGAAAAGTATTCAACAAATTCGCAAACTAATTCAACAAGACTCAGCAATTTCTCGTAATTATAATTTTGAAGAGGGGGGGGAATTGGAGATTACTCTAGATATTGATCCCACTATTCAGACTGTAAGTGCAGATGAAGCTAGATTACAACAAATGCTGGTTAATCTACTATCCAATGCGTTTAAGTTTAGTGTTTTACCATCAGGATTAGTTACTGATTTACCAAACAGCTTTCCTAAAATTGGAATTACTGCGCGTTGGTGGGAAGGTTGGCTTGCCCTTACTGTATGGGATCAAGGGATTGGAATTCCCGAAGACAAGCAATGTTTAGTCTTTCAAAAATTTCAACAGATGGAAAATGTGTTGACCCGCCGCTTTGAAGGGACTGGCGCAAGTCTATTATTAACTAGACATCTAGCCCGTTTACATGGTGGCGATATTACTTTTGTTTCTCAAGTAGATGTGGGTAGTCAATTTACGATTTTGTTGCCCCCTGAGACAAGTAATTCTGATTCACCAAGTACAAATAATGATGGTAATAGTAACCGCTTAGTTTTAATTGTTGAAACTTCATCAGAGGCAGTGGATTGGTTAAGAAACTCTCTGGCTGATGTGGAATACCAAGTTGTAGTTGCGCGATCTGGTCCTGAAGCATTAGAAAAAGCAAGGCGGTTACAACCTTGTTTGATTTTGTTGAGTCCAGATTTGCCAATGTTATCAGGTTGGGATGTTTTAGCCCTACTCAAAGGCGATCCGCTCACCCAGCATACTCGGATGGTAATGATGAAACATGCGGATGAACCGAGAATTCAAGCTCATCAGGCAGATGGAATTTTACTAAAGCCCGTTAAACCAACGGAATTAAATGTTTTTCTGCCCCACTATGCGAATCTTCCGAAGTCACTCAAGTTTCTATATCTAGATCAAAATCTAGACGACGCCATTATTAACCTAATCCAAGAATTGGGGCATTGCTTACTAGAAGCCGATGATTTGTCTCAATGTGATGTGTTATCTAAAATTTGGCAACCAGATTTATTTTTGTTAGACGGAGATAATAAGCTGTTATTGCTGCATTTGGAAACGATTAGTCAGTTAGAGATGCTCTCAAATTTGTCGATATTGATCATCACTCGGTCATCAGTTGCTGAAATTGATTGGCTGAAAAAAAGATTTGCAGGATTGAATTTGCATGAGTGTGTCGGTTTAGATCTAGAGCATTTGAACTCAAATCGCGCTGAAATATTGTTGTCCCTGAATCAATCAATCATAGCTGCTATTAATTATGCCCAACATTCAAGTCGCTAGTGTTCCACTACTATTATTGATTGTAAACAATCTCTATTGAGTTTTAGCATTTTCGCCTAACGTAATTTGCATGCGATCAAGCCAGATTAAAATCGGATGAGGATACACAAGAGTTTCTACTCTTTGCAACAATTTATTGAGTATTTGTAAAAAGTAAAACTATACTTTTACACAAGAATAAATACAAATGATATATGAATGATTAAAATCCAGATCTAAAACCTACAAACTATGGTCATCGTGCACCACAGATTTTATGGTTTTATATTTAATTAATCCTACTTACTTATAGGATAAACAAATACATGCTTGATCTTGTCATTTAATTTGGTTTCACTACATAATCTAAGGAGTATCAATCATCATGAATCGAGCGCCTAAGTCCTTCAATACCGAAAGTAACAATGGGGCTGATGTCATTCGAGTCGGGATTATGCACTTTCTGAGTGGCCACTTAAGTTTTAGAGAGGAGTTGGTCAAAGATACAGCATTAATGGCGATCGCTGAAATCAATCAATCTGGCGGCGTATTGGGTAAAAGGATTGAGCCAATTGTTTTTGATATGCCCCCCTATGAGCAGAACATAGCGGTTCATATAAAATCTTTCTTTGATGAATTCAACATTAATCACTTATTTGGAGGCTGTACCTCTTCGGCAAGAAAAAGTCTGATTCCCTTTCTCGAAAAGCAACATGCTCAACTTTGGTATCCCTATGCCTACGAAGGATTAGAATTTTCTAAAAATATATTTTATACGGGCGCATGTCCGAATCAAGTCGTCCAGCCTGCGATTACTTGGTTGAGACAAAATAAAGGCAATCGCATTTATTTGATTGGCACAGACGGTATTTATTCTCAGACAGTTAACAAAATTATTCGTGCTCAACTCAAGCAACAAAATGGCTTGTTATTGTGTGAAGACTATGTACCTCGTAATGTTAGTGACTATCAAGATAGCATTGCCAAAATCAAAAATATTTCCCCTGACATTGTCATTAGCACACTAACGCCAGATAGTTCTGTTAATTTTCTCCAGCAATATATCTTAGCAGGTATCAAATCGAGAGATATTCCTGTGTTGTCGATGCGCTTAACCGATGTCGATCTACAACAACTCAGCAAAGGCTTTTATCCATCATCACTTGCGGGACATCTAGCCAGTGGCAATTATTTTCAGAGCCTCGACATTTCACACAACCAAGATTTTTTGCAAAAGTCTACCGCATGGTTTGGTTCTACTAATGGTCAAGTACAAGCCATTAATACTTTTATGCAAACTGCCTATGCTCAAGTGTTCTTGTGGAAACGGGCGGCAGAAAATGCTCAAACTTTTGATGTTGAGTCATTAAGACAAGCAGCTTATGGTCAAAGCATATTTACGCCTGCGGGAAAACTTATGATTGAATGTAACCACCATGTCTCTACCGCTTGTCGAATTGCGGAAGTATCATCAACAGGAAAATTGGAAATAATTTACACAGTTGATCCCATTAAACCTATGCCTTGGCTAGGGGTAGAGGAATTAGAGGCTAAAACATCCAGTGTAATCACGGAAATGCTGAAAGAAATCCCCCAAGGTATTCACCAAAGCTGGCAATTAGAAAAAGATTCTCAAGATCTAGAATTTACGATCACGGAGTTATTAGGAAGAGGACAAGGTAAAGGGCGTCATCAGCTTGCCCCTGAAATTACACGTGCGGCGATGGCGAAGTTATTTAAGTCAAATCAGCGATTGATTAAAGTACAGACAGATTTATTAAATGTTGAAGTAGCGTTGCGAGAGACAAATGAATTATTAGAGCAACGCATTGAACAACGAACAATTCAGTTACAAAAAACGATCAAACAACTCCAAAATGAAGCGGCGGAAAGACAACAAGCCGAAATATTACTCCGCGAGAGTCAACAAAGATTTTCAGCGATCGCCGATAATGTGCCTGGGGTTGTCTACCGAGCAGTGTTACAGCCTGATGGCGAAGTCTCAATGCCCTATATCAGTCCCCGTACTCAAGAAATATTTGGCATTTCCGTAGAAGAATTTTCGGAACATTTGGAATGGGTGTTTGATATGGCGCATCCTGAAGATCGGGCTGAGCTAAATGAAATTGTGCGAAAGTCTGCTGAGGAATCAAGTTTCTTTGAGCATGAATATCGCGTCTCTAGTTTGTTCGTGAATGTAGAATGGGTGCGAATTATCTCACAGCCTCATCGTCAAGAAAATGGGGATACAGTCTGGGATGGTGTGATTATTGATATTAGTCATCAAAAGAAAATTGAAGTCTCACTCCGTGAAGCAGAAGAAAAGTACCACAGTATTTTTAAAAATGCCATTGAAGGCATTTTTCAAGCACAGCCCGATGGTTGTTATATCAATGTTAATCCTGCCCTTACGAAGATTTATGGATACGAATTACCAGCAGATCTTCTCAGAAGTGTTGCTCTAGATCCTTATCGTTTATTTGTAAAGCCTGAACATTATCAAAAATTTCTAGATGAGCTTGTAACTAATGGCTCTGTGGTTAGTTTTGAAACTTTAGCTTACAAAAATGATCGCAGTATCATTTGGATTTTGATTAGTGCCAGTACTATTTATGATGATCATGGAAATTTTGTTTCTTGTGAAGGTATTGTTCAAGATATTACAGAACGTAAACAATCAGAGCAAGCTCTCAAAGCTGAGCAAGAAAAATCAGAAAACCTATTATTAAATATTTTGCCAAAGGCGATCGTACAGCAACTAAAGTATGGGAATAGTACGATCGCCTCTAGATCAGATAATGTCACCATTTTATTTGCCGATATTGTGGACTTCACTGCCCTAGCCACAAGTGTTTCTCCTAATGAAGTAGTTAATAAACTCAATGGTATTTTCTCCTCCTTTGATCGGCTTGCCGATGAATTGGGATTAGAGAAAATCAAAACTATTGGCGATGCCTATATGGTTGTCGGTGGATTACCTGCTGCACGTCCCGATCATGCTGAGGCGATCGCGGAGATGGCTTTAGCGATGCAGAGAGAGATCTCGAACTTCAAGCGTGGTGATGATGGTACTGCATTTCAATTGCGAATCGGCATTAATACAGGATCGGTTGTTGCAGGCGTAATTGGTATCCGTAAGTTTATCTACGATCTTTGGGGAGATGCCGTCAATCTTGCAAGTCGAATGGAATCCCACGGTTTAGCGGGTTCCATTCAAGTCACAGAAGCAACCTATGAATTACTTAAAGATAAGTATAGTTTCTGTCATCGCGGCAAAATATTCATTAAAGGTAGAGGCGAGATGACAACGTATTTACTGGGTGGTAATAATTCCCAACTATGCTTACCAGAAATATTAGAAGTGAGTAATGTAAGGGTGATGTAGTTTAGATGCGTTCCCACCGAAATTTACGATCGCTTTCTTGGATAGCAAGATCGTTAATACTAGCAAAGCGCCGCATCATCAAACCATTTTCCGCGAATTCCCAATTTTCGTTACCGTAGGCGCGATACCAATTGCCAGATTCGTCATGATATTCATACTCAAATCGCACCGCGATGCGATTATCCATAAAGCACCAAAGCTCCTTTCTTAATCGATAATCTAGTTCTCTCACCCATTTGCGTTTGAGAAACTCTCTAATCTCATCGCGTCCATTCACAAATTCATGACGATTGCGCCATTGAGAATCTTCGGTATAGGCAAGAGCTACGCGATCGGGATCGCGAGTATTCCAAGCATTTTCCGCCGCTTGAATTTTGGCTTTGGCAGTTTCTAAGGTAAACGGTGGGAGGGGTGGTTTAGTTTCCATGGTTTTTTGTTGTTGATATCACGACTTTTTTATTAACTAATTTAACTGAGGTAATTATCAATAAGAACAGGAAGCAGCAGGACATTCCCACTATAGACTCTTGGATTTTTGGGGAGATAAATACTACAAATCCCTTATCTTTAATCAACACAGAGAAACTAGAAACACAGAATGGCATAAGATACAGCCTGAATATTTGCCAATAATCTCTTGATTGAAAGTTCTTTGACGAAACACTTAACATAAGGCCTGTGCCAATAATAGCACTTATGCCAATGGAGTTAATCCATATTTTTAATGAAGGATCGAAATATAAAAAGACTACTACTAGATACCAAATTAGGTAGCACCAGAGAATCATCTTATCTAATTTAATTTCCGTACAATATTGAATTAGCCATTTCATAGTTCAAACTGGTATATCCTCCTACAAAATAAATCATGCGGATTGAGTGTCTAGAAATTCAGACCTAGATAGATCTTCTAACTGAACAAGCTCATAACCAGCTTCGAACGGTGTGACGACTGAAATAAATACCAATGGCTCACTACCGCTATTGAATACTCCATGAACGCAACCGACAGGAGCAACTGCTACATCTCCTGCAACAATTGGCTTAGTAGAGCATTCTTTATCTAGATAATATTCGCCCTTACCGCTCAAAATTGTCCATATGTCCTGTCCATTAGGATGAAGGTGTGGGGAGATTTTTTGCTTCGGTTTCACATGCCATACGACAACGATCGCATGTTTAGATTCTGTAATAACTGAACGAATAGGTTCGCCATCATTGGGCTGAAAAAATTCAGAACTATGGAAAACTCTTTCTTGACTCATTTTGATTTATTGATGGGTGGTAAGTCGAGCCGCAAATGACCTGCTATAGATTAGCGTGTCGAGAGTATGATTTCATGTAAACGCTGTTACACCGACCTTTTTTATGGGAGTAATTTCGGTAAATAGATTAGCGCAAATGCCCAACTTTGACATAAATCAGACAGCCTGATTTGCTAAACGGCGTATGCCGACTACCACTAGGATTTCGTAGCCAAGTACCCTTGGGATAAGCGCCAAATTCATCCTCAAAGACTCCATCAACCACAAAGATTTCTTCGCCGCCTAGATGCATATGGGGCTGGAAATAAGTACCCGCATTCCATTTAACTAGGGCAACATTCTCGGTTCCAAAGCTATGCAATGGCATTACTTGTAATCCCTTGACTAATCCTTGCGCCCAAGGAGTGTGGGCTGTTGCGATCGCTACTCGTTGTTGGTCATCAGGATGCATTTGCCAGAGCTTGACTAAAATCGTGCAGCCCTCTTTGCTAAAAGGTGTATGCGTTGACCCAATGGGATTACGAATATAAGTTCCCGCAGGATAGTCGCCATACTCGTCGGAGAAAATGCCGTCTAAGACCAAAAACTCTTCGCCGCCACCGTGGGTATGTGCTAAAAAATGGCTGTTAGGAGCATAACGGACGACTGATGTTGCTCTAGCCACTTCTTCGCCATCTCGTTCAAGCATTCGGCGCTGGACACCAAGCATAGGGGAATCCACCCAATCGAGGGATTCGCTCTCGACGACAACGCACTCTCTCAAATCTGCATGGAGTTTCATATTTATGAGTTCTTAGCCTCGGCTAGCAGTTCTTCTAATTCAATAATTCTAGCTTGCATTGCATCTACCTCTCCTTGCGAATAGCGCACAGGGATATGTTGCGGGCAGTTCCAATCACAACCTTCAATTTCAAAAATGATCGCCCGTTCTACGGTGGCGGCATAATCAGGATCTTGGACTTGAGCAAGGATTGCAGGATCGTCTTCCACGATCCTTGCACGACCGAGGATTTTCAAGCGGCGGCGGTTACGATAATCCATTAGAAATAGAAATGCTTTATCATGTTCCGAAAGATTGCCCACAGAGATATACTGCACATTGCCGCGATAATCAGCAAAGCCTAAAGTCTTCTCATCCAGAACCTTTAAAAATCCTGCCTTACCACCACGAAACTGAATATAAGGATAGCCATTGGAAGTAACCGTACCAAGATAAAATCCTTCCATACTCGCGATAAACTGAGCAATATCAGGAGTAACTCTGTTATTGTCAGCACCTTGCGATACAAAACGCTCGTAGTTCGCACGAGAACCCATTTTTTCTTGCATAGCTTTCACGGCAGGAGTAAAAGCGATCGTGCCAAATTGACGGGGCATAGAATTAACCTCCTAACATCGGAACATATCCAGATAGATTCTGAAATCGCTCCATCCAACTCAAAACATGAGAGTAAGCATCAAGTTCAATTTTGCCATCCTTGGCTAATGAAATATAGGGGTAGATAGCAACATCGGCAATGGTGGGGCGATCGCACTCTAGCCAAGAACGAGTGCTTAAATGTTGGTCCAGTTGCTTAAGAATGAAATGAGATTTTTCAGTAGCACGTTCGATATTGATCTTAGTTCCTGCGCCAAATAGATAGAAGAGACGTGCATTTTCTGGCCCTTGGCGAACTTCACCAGCAGCCGTTGACAGCCAACGAATTACCTGCGCGATCGCTAATGCATCCGTAGGAAGCCATTGTTCGCCACCGTACTTACGAGCCAAATAGACCAAAATTGCCTGTGCATCAGCGAGCTGCGTTTCGCCATCAATCAGCAAAGGTACTTGTCCAAAGGGATTTATTGCCAAATACTCTGGTGATTTGTGTTTCCCCTTGAGCAGATCAACCTTAATCCACTCATATTCAAGTTTTAGTAGAGATAAAAGCAAACGAACTTTATAGCTATTACCAGAGACCTCGTGACCATGTAGCTTAATCATTGACTTTTCCTTGAGTATGTAAAGTGTGGGTAGATGTCAGTGTTAGATGAAAATCCGCAGTAAAAATTAATCTTATTTGTACCGTTCGTTCGCTACAATAATACTATACTGTTCGTTCGGTATAATGTCAACAGGTAAATAAAAATCAAGAGAAGAGGTGGG
>CALRWX020000012.1:0-55061 GCA_943371975.1 Pseudanabaena sp. UWO311
GCTTTGCCGCGCCACAAAAACACTGCTTTAGCGTAATGATTTTTGAGTATAGCGATCGCCAATCTTGTTAGGACGGAAAACCCAATAAATTGAGTTGCAGGGCGAAGCGCCGCAACTCAATTTATTGGGTTTTATACAGCGATTAATGACGATACAATAGGATAATGTCATCCACAAATTGGCAAATTTTAGACACTGCCGAGCCGCCGACTTGGTTAAGGGAAAAAGTGGGCAAATTTGCCGCGCAGTTGCTCCATCAAAGGGGGATATTTGAGCCTGAGCAAGTATCCCCCTTTTTAGATACAAAATCCTATCAGCCGACGAGTGCCTTTACTTTTCCTGAAATGCGACAGGCGATCGCCCGTATCCAAAAATCCTATGAACAGGATGAAATGATCGCCATCTGGGGAGATTTCGATGCAGATGGGATTACGGCGACATCGGTATTGTGGGAAGGATTAGGACAGTTTTTTACGCAAGGCGATCGCTTAGTTTTTTATATTCCCGATCGACTCAAGGAATCTCATGGTATCTCGATTAGAGGCTTAGATGAGTTGCGATCGCAATGTGCAGCCTTAGGACAGAATTTAAGTCTGATCATTACCTGTGATACGGGAAGTACCAGTTTAGAGGCGATTAATTATGCTAATCAGTTAGGAATTGATGTCATCGTCACCGATCATCACACCTTGCCCGATGATCGCCCAAATGTGATCGCAATTATTAATCCACGCTATTTAGCTAACGAGCATCCATTATTCCATTTGTCGGGCGTGGCAGTTGCTTACAAATTAATGGAAGCTCTTTATGAAACTCTACCGAACATTCCTCAACACCCCTTAGAGGATTTATTGGATTTAGTCGGGATCGGTCTAGTTGCCGACTTAGTGGAGCTTACAGGTGATTGTCGCTATCTTGCCCAACGGGGAATTGAAGTATTGCGCCAGAAGAAACGTCTGGGCGTGCGGATGTTATTAGAGCAATGTAAACGGGTTGGTGATCGCCCCATTGATATCAGCTTCGGGATTGCGCCGCGCATCAATGCCGTTAGCCGCATCTGGGGCGATGTGCGGAAATGTGTGGAATTACTCACCACCCACGATGAGAAGATTTGCAAATCACTAATTGATCAAACGGAACTAGCGAATACACAGCGCAAAGCTTTACAGAAAAGAGTATTCAAACAGGTTAAAGAGAAAATCGATCAACTTGATCTCTCCACAACGGGAATTATTATTCTTGCTGATCCGCAATGGTCGGTGGGAGTTTTGGGACTAGTGGCAGGGCTAGTAGTCGCGGAATATGGTCGCCCTACAATTCTTTGCACCGTTGAGGATGGGATTGCGAAAGGTAGTGCGCGATCGCTTGCAGAAATTAATCTCTATGAACTTCTGAAGGGACAAGAGCATTTACTGATAAGCTTTGGCGGGCATCCACTCGCTGGTGGACTGAGCTTCGCTCTAGAGAATCTACAAGTACTCACTGAGGCGATCGATCAGAGATTTTGGAGTCAATATGGTCAATTGCAAAGTAAAGATATCACTATTGATTTAGAAATATCAATTTCCGATTTAAATAAGGATTTATTTAATGAATTCAAGCAGTTGGAGCCTTTTGGTATGGGAAATCCTGCACCCAAATTATTAGTGCGTAACTGTGAGTTTCTAGATATATCCAATGCGAATATTCGTACTCACAAAGGACAGAAGGTTGAATATATCAAGACGGAATTTATCTTAAGCGATCGCAATGGCAATCAAATTCATGGTGACTGGTGGGGGCATTACAGCTACGAATTGCCCGACAGCCATTGTGATGTTGTGATTGAGCTAGTCGATAATCCTTTTCGTAAACGCTACGATGTGCGATTGTTAGACTTCCATAGTCAAAGCGCACCCCTTAGTGCCGACACACCTTCTCTTGCATCTACTTCTATTAAAAATATTGGTGCAAATCTAAAGATACTCGATCTTCGTGGGCGAGCCCCAATGGAATTATCCCAAAAGTTAGAGGCAACTATTTGCGATCGCTGTCCCCATAGTTGGCAAGATTTTAATACCATCATTACTCAAGCATCTCAATTTCATAAGGTTCTAGCGCTAGTTTATCCTGAACCTGAAAAGATTAATGGCGCGATCGCATGGCAAACTCTCGTGGGAATTGCTAAATATCTCAGTCGCACAGGTAAGGAGATTCAGCGATCTCAACTGGTTGCAAAACTAGGAATAGACGATCAAAATGTTTTGCAGATTGGCTTTGAAGAACTGCAACAATATGGTTATATCGTGCAAGTCATCAAGGCTAAAGTTGACGATCATCACTTTCAGCCTTCAGATGTAAAAATTCGGATAACTTCTGTTTCATTAACCGTAGATTCATCTAAGCAAACATCAACTATCACCAAGCAGTTTATCCAAGCCGCTAATGAAGTGATTTTTCAGCAACAGTTTTTTGATCGGCAATTAACCGCGATCGCCTAAGCTTATATAGCAGTTTTCAAGTAAGCAATTCTCTACTTCACTACACTGGAAAACCCCTACAAGCTTACTGAAATGGTATGTACTTGCCACCCAAACCTTCCACAATCGTGCGCGTATTGGCGATTAACATCCCTGTATAGGTTTCTGCTTCGGTTCCCTTTGCACCTAAGCCATCAGCATAGAGTGCTCTATCAGAAATTTTGACCTTTGCTTCCTTCGCAACGGTGGTAATAAGTTTAGGATTAATCGCCACCTCTGCAAAAATTGTCGGTACTTGGCTAGATTTGATTACTGTGACTAACTCCTTCACCCTCGTGGGCGTTGGTTGTTCCTCGGTACTCAATCTATTCAAAGCGCCTTCAACGGGAATACCATAAGCCTTAGCATAATAGCCCAGAGCATCATGAGTGGTAACTAGCTTCCGCGAGTTTTCAGGAATTGTGATGATTTGAGCTTTAATCCAAGTATCAATTTTTTCTAGTTCACTTACAAGTTTGGCAGTATTTTTGGTATAAGTCTCAGCCTGATCGGGACGTAGTATAATCAAGCTTTTACTAATGGATTGAGCAATCTTGATCCCATTTCGAGCATCGTTCCAGACATGGGGATCAGCTTCTTGATTAGCTTTTTGATCGGGTTTACCTTCTTTCCTATGATCATGATCTCCTTCTGCAAGCAAAGGAGTTGGCACAGCGACTTCATTCACCGCAATTTTCGGAGCATTATTAGAACCTGACTGAATTAGTTTAATTAAGTTCGTTTCAAAGTTATATCCACCATAGAGAACCAATTTGGCGGAATCGATCGCTTTGCGATCTTCGGGCTTAGGTTGATAGAGATGCACATCAGTACCGCCTTCAATCAAGCATTTAAGATCAATTGTATTTCCCGCAATTTGCTTTGCCAAATCGCAAGCAACGGAATTAGTTGCCACAACTAAAGGTAGATTTTCGTTCTTGTCGGTAGTATTAAGCGCAGCGTTGCTATTTGTAACCTAAAAACAGAGAGGCGGCGCTGTGCGCCGCCTCTCTGTTTTTAGGTTACAAAGGATAAATTTTGATTGGCAGGAGTCGCATTAGGGCTTGTCCTAAGCGATAGGCTTGCGGGTCGTACATAGGAATCTCGATCGCCGCAGGGAGAGTTTGCATAAATCGACGGGCGAGTTCTAGATCGCAACCTGAAATATTTTTAAGCTTATTACCAGCATCAAGTAACACACTAGAGTTTAGAGGCGGCTTGGCTCTTAATTGCCAAGTTCTTGGTAAATGTAGATTACCTAACTCAATTCGGCGGAGTCCCGAAATGGAAGCTAAAATCGTTAAGCGATCGCCTACCTTCATCACCTCATCATCAGATGGCATGTAGAACTCACTATATCCATCAGCTTTGGGTTGTGCTGTTTTTAGATACACTGGCACAACCGTATAACCATAGGCAATTTGTGAAAGATTTTTACCAATTAAAGTATCGTTCTCAGCAATGATATATTCAGCAACTAAGACTGTACGCTGATTGAGACGAAATAGGCTCAACATGTTTTCCCCAAATGCTGCTCCTGCAAAGGCTTCAGCAGAGAGAGCATAGGCACACAATGATTGAGAACTTGGTAGTAGTCCCGCTAGATTTTCACTGAAATAGCGATCGTAGGTACGGATGCCCAGATTTATATGACGGTTAATCTTTTGGGCAGCATCACGGGCTAACAAAGCGGTTTCGAGATTAAGCATCTGATCATCGGTGACAGAGAGAATAGTCTTAGCCCTAGCCAGATTAGTTTTCGATAATTCTTCAATAATATTGCCAGTGACCCAAGGTACTTTGTCCGCGAGATCACAGTCATGGGGATTTTCGCTGACGATTACAAATGGAAGCTGTAACTTGAATAGAAGATCAGCAATTTTCTGTCCAAGTCTACCAAATCCAATCAGGACAATATGATCGCGAGTAGGTAGGGGTATTGATCGCTTAAAAAATTCAAATTTGGCACTAAGAATGCTGTCCGCAATTAGTCCCACAACTCCTAATACAAACAATAGGCTAATCAAAGTAACCAATAGGCAAAATATCATCACCCACAGAGGAACTTGATCTTCACCTAGTCCACCAAATACATCACCAAATCCCCCTAGTAGCAGAATTACACTTGCGGAAATAGCCTTTTGCCATGAAATGTTCGGCACATTCAGGAATAAAATTATGGAGCTAATTCCCCAAAGGATGATTGCTGTAAGAATTCCCCAAAGAATGAGTCGGCGCGATCGCACTGCTTGAAACCAAGAGCCAAGCTGATGCCATTTAGATTTCCAAAATTCTGAACCCGTAATTTGCCTTACTAGTTGATCAAGCCTTTGGAGGGAAGAAACATGACGATCAATAGGTTGTTCTGGTATTGGAGAATAGCGGCTAGTCGCAGTAAAATCATTCTCAACATATTCAATAAATGCAATTTTCTCCCCAACTTGAATCAGCGTATCAGGTTGCCATTGAAAGAAAAGGCGATCAGAATTGGGATCGGCAATACTCAGCAGTCGAGAATGCTTTTTGTGTAGTAGATAGGCAGGAGTTCGTAAAAATCGATAGTTATCTAGTTCTACCGTGCATTCCACCACTCGCAATTTGTGATCACCTAGTTGAAACAGTCCTAATGTGCCTTCACCTAATCCCGCTACGGCAAAGGCTGCCGCAGGCAGATCGACAGGATCAAGAGCAACAAAATTTCCTAATTGATCTTTTAGTAGTTGATTGAGATTTTGGCGGGAAGAACGAACGACAATATGCACGTTAGGATTAAGACGACGGGCTGCGATCGCTGTTTCAATATTCACATTCTCATTACTAGTGACTAGTAAAATCGCCCGACAGTTATCGATTCCTGCTTTAATTAAAACTTCTGTACGACGACAATCCCCCAAAATAATTGCTTGATCAAGAAGTTCTGAGAAATTATCAAACTCCATAATCTCTGGCTGTACCTTGTCGATCGCGCAAATCTTGACTTCGTATTCTCGATAGGCAAACTTCTTTAGGTTAAATACAGAGTGCTGACCGAGGCTACCTAAGCCACAGACGATAAAGCGATCGCATATGGCGCTTTCTTTATTTAAGACTATATCTTCAGGCTGAAGTTCTTGCGGATCAAGCTCTGTGGCAATCTCATCCACAGCAAATTCAATTTTTTCGATCCATTGCGGTAATGGCTGCCCAAACCAGAATGCATAAATTCGTGCTGTCTTGATATTACGATAATCAAAATCATGACAACATTTATTGATCGCCTCTACTAATAATTGGCGATCGCCAAAATAAGTAGACTCCAATAAAATATGTAATTCTTGATCCTTTTGCCTGATCGTAACATTTACTTTAACACCTAGATCAAGTGAGCAATTTTTGATGAGTTCGGCAAGCGATCGCATTCTGTATTCACGCTCTAATAAATAGTAAATATGCAAGGATAACAATCATAACCCACGAACATTAATAGAAGGTTATCCTAGTGCTTTAGTACGTTACTTAGAAGTACAGCCGATCGCAATTTCATTAGTGCGGGGATATTCCTTGAGGATTCCGAGGAACCGATTGGGTTCAAAACTGCGAGGATCGATACGACTGCCAGAGAGATCGACAGTTCTATGGGTAGTAATCCGTTCTAAAGGAATATCGGTTTTGGCAACAAGCCAAGCTAAAGATTGATATTGAGCTTCTGTATAACCGCTGTGGGTATAACCATCATGCATTCCGTCTTCAGGAGTTTCCAGAGAAATATGGTAGGCGAAATTATTGACAGAGCTAGAATAGCGAGGATTAGTTTGTACGGCTTCTTTCCCTAAAGAACTGACAAATACAGAATTGCCCGCACCAAAGGCGCGTTTATCGGGCGGCACAAAATAAACAATCGTTCCATCAAGGGAGATTAAAGTGTGATAGCTTACCTGATTGTCTTCATCAGTATGGAATTCTTGAAAGAAATTAATCACACTGTTCGTAGAGCCAACCGTTTCATGAAGAACGATAATGGGTGCATAGGTAGCAGACTTTCCTGCTAGATCTTTTAGATAGCGATCGCCATAGTTAGAAGCCGCCGCTAGAGCAATAAATTCTTTAGGGGTATAGGAAATTGATTTTTTGGAAGTAGTTATAGTTTGTCGAAATCGCTCTAGAGTGATTGGTTTAGAAGTAAGTGCTGCGGGTAATGATGGATTGGGCGAATTTACTGGTGGTTGAATCTCACAACCTTGTACGGGTGCAAATTGGTTAATTTCTGGGGCAAAGCTAATATATCGCTTTAATTTCGTTTTTGATAAATTGGGTTGAAGAGTTTTTTGCTTTGTAGTCTTTTGATTAATTTGCTGATTAATTGGAGAGTCAATTGATCTCATTTCTGAAAACTTAACATCAAAATTAGCATTGGCGACCGCCTTGGTTTTCGCTGGTTCTGCGAAAAGAATTAATATTACCAACGTCGCTAAAAAAATGGCGATCGCCACAAATCGTCTGGGATACATAGAGGGGTAGTATTGCTGGCTAAAAAGGCATCCTAATAGAAAAAATTATAAGCAACTTATAGACAACATTTGGTATCTTTTCGGACGAAATATATAGCTTTCGGGCAACCGTTAATTGGGCAGTTCAACGATATGGGTTCTATAAAGGCGATCTCCAAACCGATGCTAGTTGGGATTTGTCCTGACCAACAATCTCAGCATTTATGCAGTACGCCCCAACTCACTCGCCAGTCGTATTGGTTTACAAAAAGTTGTCGCCTTGTGAGTTTAAATGGCGCACCGCTTAGCAATGCGAAACAGATTATCGATTATCTAGCGCAGCATCCATCGATCGCTCTTTTGACCGTAGCGAGAAGTACGGGCGTGACCAACTATCAAATTAAATTCTAAAATCTAGAAGATCGCAACACTCTTATAGATTTGTCGTTAGATTAGAGTTTGCCTTAGGCAAACTCTAATCTAATTCACGCAAAAACTTAGCGCTATCTTCAGGCATGGCAGTATTAATATACATACCACTACCTAGCTCAAACCCTGCTGCCTTAGAGACACGCGGCACGATCGCTAGATACCAATGAAAGTAGTCAGATTGCTTCTCATCAGTAGGCATGGAGCGAATGGTGTAGTTGTAGGCAGGATTATTTAATCCGCAATAAAGCTTGTCAAGAACTTTTTTTAGGTTATAGGCAAGGTCTTCTAATTCAAGATCAGTGATTTCACTAAAACAAGAACTATGGCGGCGTGGAAATATCCACATGTGGAAGGGCGACAACGCTGCATAGGGCATAAAAGTTACGAAATGTTCTGTTTCTAAAACAATGCGTTCCTTGGCATTTAGCTCATCCCTGAGGGTATGGCAAAATAAACATTCGCCTATATCATCAAAATAACTAGTTGCTTCAATTAAGCGATAACGAATTTGAGAAGGAACTACAGGTGTTGCCGTAATTTGAGAATGGGGATGTTCTAGGGATGTACCCGCACCTTCTCCATGATTTTTAAAAATGATAATGCTTTCAATGCGGTTATCTTGCTTAATAACTTTATAGCGCTGGCGATAGACTTTAAAAATATTGATCACGTCACCGATTTCCATGAGCGCGATCGTGGCGTTATGATCTGGATGTTCAATAATTACTTCGTGATAGCCTATTCCTGTAATGGAGCGATGAATCCCTTCGCTATGACGTATGCGATCGCCAATCGGTGAAAGGGCAGGATATTTATTAGGGATAATTCGCACAAGCCATCCACGCTCATCTTCAACGCGTAAATATTCGTCTTCCAAAGGATTTTCATTACCTTTGCAAAAGGGACAATCATGTTTATAAATTGGTAATTGGGGTGGCGTTTCTTCTAGCGATCGTGCAAATTCATGAGGGCGCTTTGCTCTTTCAGTGGCAAAGATAACCCAATCTTTAGTAATTATATTTTGGCGGAGATGTGACATAATAATTCCCTACAAATAATCTATAGCAGTCCTAATTCATTCATGAGAAAAATAGGGCTTCGACTTCGCTCAACTCATTTAGATTTGCTATAGTTTGTACCCTAACTTTAAAATTTTTAGTAAAGAATTACTGCGCAGAGCGCAGTAATTCTTTACTAAAAATTTTTATGCCGTAAAAATGACAAACTAATCTCATCCCTTCAAGAACAATACGCTCATCAAAACAGCGACGATTTACAACTTGAGTCAAGCCATCAATATTTACTAATTTCTCTAATTCTAAATTTGCCTTTCTCAGAATCGATTCAGCATATTGCATATCCACCTCTGCCTTTTTGCGATCGCTAATGTCGATCACCACAAATCCAACCCGAGACGGAATATTATCTCTATCAAAAATGGGAAAGTACGAAGCTAGGCAAATAATGCCTAAAATTGAACGATGACCTAGCCAAAAAACTAGCGCTAAGGTCATGCCTGAAGGAAACCAAACAGAGGCAACCGTAACTAGTAAGGTGGCGAATTGATGACTGAGATCGACCCCGATCGCATAGGCAATCGCTATTAACAGATTGAAAATCATAAATCCCCAAACTCCTCTCCGTAATAGCCGACTGCCCTGCATATAAAGATCTCTGAAGTTATTAGGAAGATTGTATTTTACAGTCTAAATTGCTTCTTTAAGCATCCAAAATCCCGCAAAACTTTCGTCTTCGGGAGTAGTTTGTACTGCTAGGAAATGAAATCCTTGAGCATTTTGTTTAGCTTTCTCAAAGGATGAGCCTTGGGCGATCGACTCTTTATCTTTTGGCGCTTGCAGATTTGCCAAAACCCATCGAGCATCGGCACTGGCTTCCAATTGCATTTGACAGCGATCGCCTAATAAATTGCGCTCAAATTTGATAAATACAGGATCAACACCCGACATCCAAGCTGCTAAAGCCGTGGCTCTTGCTGAGACAATAATGATCCCCGACACAATTGCTTCAGGATCAAGATGGCTAATATCGAGTAGTTCACTAAAATCCATCGACCATTCCTGAGCCTCAGCGAAGTCACCCGCCTTAAGCGATACCAATATCCATCGTTCTCCCATTAGGGCATCGGGAACAGGTTTGGGATCTTGGGCGGCTAATACTTTTAAGGGCAAAGGATTGGGATCAACTGCCTGAAATCCTTCACGATTGGGATAAATACTGGTCATTCGTTCTGCTAACCACGCGGACATGGTAAATACGCGCCGCGATGCCTGTCCTGTGATACCCACAAGGTTGCAGCCACGTATAATGATATTGGTCATGCTAGGGCGAAAAAAGCGAATTTTAATCGGAGTTTGCCCCGTCGTGGCAACACATTCGGCAAGTTGTTTCGCTAACCATTCAGAATTAACTTCATTAGAGGGACATTCGCGTACTAATTCAAACTGGCGATCTCGATCGCAAATTAGCAATTCCCAAACTTTTTTATTATTAGCATCCAGTAAGGGACGGGAATAAAAATCTAACTCCCAAATTTTCGACATGACTTATATTTTGTAACTTTTTCTATGAACAGCTTAAATCATTATGACTTGAGAGATAAGTCATATACTCCAGTAATTGAACCGCTAAAGGTAACTAACCAGTGCCCCATCCAAGCAAGTATACTTTGTCAGCAATAGGTTAATGTGCAAGTCAAAATCTTATTTTATAAATCAAAATCTTATTTTATAAATCAACAAAGATTTCTAATTCAATTAAATTTCTAAGCCTTTGGGCTATTTTTGGTAATATACATATACAAATAGTTTATATTTGCATATCTACTCTATTATATAATATCGAACATAGTATAAATTCATCTTTGTTTAAGCAATCGTCAAAATATTTTAACTAATTCTATAGACAACTAAAGCATATCTAATTATTCATAAAAAGCCTAACAAAAATACTTCCTAATGATTTATATATACTTGGATTATATTTGAGTGAGTTATTCTGGCAAAAAAGAAGAAAAAGACAGCCACAGCCTAGTTTGATGAAGGATGAAATTTTCAAAACTATAGATGACATGCTAGATTTAGAAATACTAGAACCAATTGAGAAAGACTAGCAATTGAAAGTCTAAACTTTCAATCATGTATATGGCAATCCTAAATGGTTTGTGAGATAGCTCACCTTTTGGTTGAAATATCCCACAAACACAAATTTCAAGAATCTACAAACGGTTTAAAATTGCTATAACATCTTACATTTTTATTTGGTACACATAATCAAACTAAAAAGATAATCTTAGCAAAGAATCATAGTTGTATTTTAATTGTAGTAATACAGCAAGTTGATTATGTTGTTTTTGTTTTTTAAGTTGATCTCGAAACCCTTAAACACCTATTAGACTAAAAGTGATGTCAAACGAAGAAAACAAAAAACAAATATCCAATCGCTCTCTTAGTGCCAATATTTTGATTGTTATATTGAGCATCGGTTTAATTATTTGGGCGATTCGTTTATTACAATCTAAATTCACTTCTATTAACAGTTTGGATGCAGTTGTTAATGGTGTTGTCATAGATATAAAAACGCCACAAGAAGGAATTATCAAAACATTGAATGCAAGTACAGGCAGCATTATTGAAAAAGATAGTCTTCTGTTATCTGTGGAAAACGATCAAGTTAGTAATCTACAAGTAAAACAAATTAGTAGTCGCCTCAGCAGCCAGAAATCTCAACTTGCAATTGCTGAAGGGCAACTTAAGCAATTACTTAGTCTGACTGAATCACTACAATCAGATGACAAAAATCAGAAACGTCTTGAAGTAAGTGATTATAGCGATCGCGTTGAACAATATGAGTCCGATTTAAGGGGTGTGATCGCCCGCTTGAAATTAACTCAAGTGAACTATGATCGTGCAGTTTTGCTTCAAAAAGAAGGAGCCTATTCTCAATCTGTGCTTGATTTAGCCAAAGTCGAACTTCAGGCTAGACAATCTGAAGTCGAAAGCCTTGAAGCGCGTAGACAAAGCGTACTGACTAATCGAGAAGCGGCTTCTTTTGGCTTAACTCTTGACCGCACACGCAGTAACTACGATCCTCGTGTTCGATTAGAGGATGTACAGTTACAAATTGACAATTTACAACGCACTATTGTATCCCTGCGCCAAAGTATTACTGACGCGCAAGGTGAACTTACTGAAGCTGAAGCAGATGTTGAGCGCCGCCGTAATGCGATCGTAAAAGCACCCGTATCTGGTGTGATTTGGAAGCTTGATGCTCGTAAAGGACAGCTTATCCGTCAGGAAAAATCTGTGGGGCAGATGATTGATTGTAGCAGGCGCTGGGTAGATGTATATGTTGAAGAACAGTCGATTGAGAGTATTCAAATTGGTATGCCTGCGAAAATAGAGTTATATGGCGCTAGTAAGTTGGTTTTAAATGGCAAAGTTAGCTTGATTCGTTCTGGTTTAGGGCGTTTTAATGCTGGAGAAGACGTAGCAATTACTATCCCGCAAAATTTACCACGTACGACACAAGTACGAGTTGAACTTGATAAAAATTCTGATGTAGGTGATCCTAATGTGTTTTGTTATATTGGCTATACAGGTAAAGTCACGCTTAACAAGTAAAAACGGCGGAACTTTCTCCACAAATATGGTTTTGTTACCAACTCAGATCGCCATATAACTTTTTAGTAACTTTATTGATATTTGAACAGAATGTCTATGCTAACCTATATAACTTTTGGATAACCTTCAACAGTTGTTAAACCAATTAATATCAAAGAGGATCTTAGCTAAAGTATAACTTTCACTATTAGAAATTGTATTTAGCTTAAGGTTTTCTAATATTGCAGAAATGTCTTACTAAAATCACAAATTCAGTGAAAGAATTTGTGAAAGCTTGGATTGCTTTAGATTAAATCGATGCTAGTCAAGGTACGGATTATTTCTCGATTAATTAAACCTGTATAAATACGTTTTCTATTTGTCTGTACAAAATTAACATTGAGACAACTTGATAAGTTTTTGATTCTATTTTAGTTAGAATTTTTTGCCTTTAAGGTATTAAATTTTTAACTATTTCTACTGTACCCATAACTATAGAGACTGTTTAAATGCTATGAGACTAAATATACAACCATCAAACTCTAAGACAAAAAAGATTGGATTTCCCATACCAGTATTGCAGTTGTTTTTGAACAAAAAATCTATTGCCAAGCAATTCATTTCTCCTTCGGTTTGGGGATTTTTTGTTATTAGTCTTACAGTCTTTATTGCTTGTATATTTGTGACACTTAATCGTCCAACTTTATTACCTTTCCAAATAGTTAACCCTCTAGAATTTCGTTCTTTACCCAATTTTCTGAGTTTGCCAAATCATTCTGATGACATACTTATACCTGTAGGGGCGATCGCAGCTTTTTGTATAACATTAATTTACATACCAGCAAATAACTTCACCCGATTAATTGCTCACACAGTTGTCAGTATCTTAGCGATTCGCTATTTGGTATGGCGAACTACAGTTACTCTGAATACGACGCATTGGTTGAGTACAATCGTCAGTATTATTTTGTTGCTTAATGAACTGATATGGATCGTTACTTATTTGCTTTATCTTTTTCAAACGACTTGGACAACGGAATCTAAACGTAAAAGAGAAGCCGATCAATATGAGCAATCGGTAATAGCAGGGGAATATTTGCCTTCTGTTGATGTGTTCATTCCCACATATAAAGAACCAGATTTTATTGTTCGACGTACTGCTATTGGCTGTCAAGCGATGGATTATCGCAACAAAAACATCTATATTCTTGATGACACACGCCGCCCGCATATTCAACAACTCGCTGAGGAGCTTGGCTGTAAATACATTACTCGTCCTGACAATAATCACGCTAAGGCAGGCAACTTAAACAATGCTTTGCCAAAGACTAATGGTGAATTGATTACGATCATGGATGCAGATTTTGTGCCATTTACGAATTTTTTGAAGAGAACGGTCGGGTTCTTTCAAAATCCTAAATACGATCTCGTTCAGACTCCCCAATTTTTCTACAATCCCGACTACCATGCCCGTAATCTAGGACTTTCCGAAAAAATGCCTAATGATATGGAGCATTTTTTCGGCCATGTTCAACCAGGTCGAGACAATGGTAACAGTGTGATTTGTTGTGGGACATCTTATGTAGTGCGTCGCAGCAGTCTCGAAGCCATTGGCGGCTATTACACTGGTTGTTGTGTTGAGGATTATCAAACTTCGATCAAATTACTCACTAATGGTGGGTGTATTGCTTATCTCAATGAACTCTTGAGCATGGGCGAATCTACACGCATGTTTGCTGATTTTCTTGACCAGCGTTTGCGTTGGTTGCAGGGCAATATGCAGGTTTATTTTCGTAAGGATTTGCATATATGGACTAAGTTGAATTGGGTACAAAAGAGCTTTCACGTTTCGCTGATTTTCTTTTGCTTTAACCCTCTGGTGAGACTTGTGTCTCTAGTGATACCTTTATTGAGTTTGTTTTTTGGTACAGCTCCTTTGATTGCATCTGTACCTGAATATCTTTATTTTGCAACTCCATTTGCGATCTCCTTTCTATTTGTGTTTGGTTGGGCAACTGGCGATCGATTGTCTGCCGTGTGGAATGAAGTTTATGAAACGGCTTTTTGTTTTCCTGCACTTGGTCGTTTAGCCTTGATTTTACGAAATCCATTTGCTAAAGCCTCAACTGCTACTCGTAAGGGAGTGAAAGCCGACGGAAAAAGTTATAACTTCCGTAATACATATCCTTTATTAATCATGATGTCTCTGACTGTGTTAGGCATCCTAATGCATTATGGGGGATATATATTTGGTCTTTGGGAACTCAATCAGCATGAGTATGCTGGCAAACAAATTCTCTTGTTTTGGCTGATTTATAACTTTATTATTATGTCTGTGGCTGTACTTTCGGCGATCAATCAGCCTGTACGCCGTGATGTCGATCGCTTCCCACTATGTACTTTTTGTAAGCTAACAATTGGCGATCGGGTCTACTGGGGCTATACCAACGATCTTTCTGAAGGTGGTACAAGTCTCACACTTAATAAAAATAACAATCTGGCAAAATTACAACACGATCAAGAAGGATTGTTAGAGTTTGTGGAGCAGGGATTTACCGTGACATGTACTGTGGTTCGCGCAGCTAGTAGAGATAGATTTGGCAATGCATCCATAAGATTTCGCGATATTACCCTCGGACAACATCGTAAATTGATCACCTTACTGTATTGCTCATTAGAATGGTGGAAAGAGCGGAAGCAGCCCAACGGTATCGATGCATCTTTAGAAATTGTTGCGGCAATTTTGAAATGCAAACCACTGTTAAATGTTCATCGAAGTTAAGCTTACGGCCATGCCATGAAAGTTTTGCGTAACTCCCGTTTATGTCTGTGGGTATTTTCGATCGCAATTTTCATTGGATTATTGCAGTCAGCCCTTTTTTCGCCGTTTGCAAAGCCTCAAACACTGATTGAACCAACGATTAATCAACTCGAAGCAAGCATTCGCAAGATTAGGATGGGCGACTTACAAATCAGAGTAATTGATAAAAAACAAAATCCTATCGCTGATGCTGAAGTTAGAATCGAGCAAATGTCTCATGCATTTCAGTTTGGTACGTCTTTGCGTACTGAGATGTTTCGCGACGATGCCGACAAAGTTGCACAAACTAAGTATTTGCAAATAGCGAAAGAACTTGCCAATAGCAGTGTTCATGAAGATGCTCTCAAATGGTATTCCACAGAGCCAATTCGTGGACAGGTTAGCTATGCTGAGGCCGACCGCATTCTGGCTTGGAGCGATCACAATTATCCATTGCCGATGCGCGGACACAACTTATTTTGGGAAGTCGAACGCTGGAGTCAAAAATGGTTACAACAACTAAGCAATGACGATCTACGCCAAGCAGTCCAACAACGCGCAACTGAAATTTGCACCCGCTATCGAGGTCGGATTACAGAGTACGATGTGCTCAATGAGATGCTACATGGCAATTTTTTTCGTAGTCGATTAGGCGATCGCATTGTTGATGATATGTTCATATGGTGTGCCAAAGCCGATCCCCAAGCTCGTCTCTACCTAAATGAATATGACATCCTCAACGGCAAACTGGTCGATGCTTATGCCGAACAAATTCGGTTGCTCTTAGCGCGTGGCATACCTGTGGGAGGAATCGGCATCCAAGCACATATTCGCGAAAATATCTCTGTCGCGCAAATGCAATCAAGCATTGATACTCTCGCCCAGCTTGGATTACCGATCAAAATCACCGAGGTTAGCGTTCTTGCGGATACTGAAGAGCGCAAATCCCAAATTCTCACCGATCTATATCGCGTTGCTTTTGCCAATCCCGCTGTCAAAGGAATTACACTATGGGGATTTTGGGAAGGAGCCGCATGGGAGCCGAAGACCGCTCTATACGATCGCCAGTTTAAGCCTCTGCCATCAGCTATTGCCTATCGCAAGCTCTTACTAGAGCATTGGCGGACAAATAAAAATGGTAAAACTGGGAATGTAGGCGATCTCACGGGCATATATTCAACCCGCACGTTTTTTGGTCAGTACCGAGTGACTGTAAACAGTGGTAAGTTCAAAATCCAACAAATGATTACATTTGATGAGCAAACTCATAGTCAAAATTCACCTTACACTATTCAATTGCCAATCTAATTCCAAAGCCTCATTTCACAAAAAAGAGTTGCAAACAAAGTTTGCAACTCTTTTTTGTGAAATGAGCTTAGTTGTTACTGAACAACTACTTTGCCTTGCATACCAGCGCCACGATGAGGTGAGCAATAGTAAGAGAATTCACCAGCTTCATTGAAGGTAGACTCTAGTTCAGCCTTAGGCTTTTGAGCTAACTTCTTGTGGGAAAGTTCTTCATGACCCTCAAATACGATGTTGTGAGGGAAAGCTTTATTGTTAACCCATTTAATAGTGTCGCCAACTTTGATAGTGACTACTTTAGGATCAAACACTAGCTGACCACCATCGGAACCCATTTTCACGGTTACTGTATCAGCAGAAGCAGGATGTGCCGTCATAAACAGACTACAAAACACAAGCAAAAAGCTCGCGATCGCTAAGCCTAGCTTTTTCGCAAAGGAAAAAATATTCATAATTAACTACCGACTAAAAATTCAACTTGACTCACAGTAATCCGACTCGACTCGAACTAAAGCAACTAAAACACGTAGGTAAAAGCTATAGGAAGTAGCTTTTTGGACAAATTTTAGGAATTTATCCAGTTTTTAATAATTGCCGGAGGACTAGTGCGGCAATTATCTGTTTAATAGTATATCTTTCCGCCGCCCCAGCTGATACCTTTGATCTTAGGTTCGTAGAGGATATAGCCAGCAATTAGTTTGAGGTCGTTGTCAGTATAACCACGGAGCACAGGGAAGATATCAGTGCTCTTCAGGCTGGGGTGAACGTCATAGATTTCAGTCACGCCATCATAGGTGGTAGGCTTCTTGAGGTAATCTACTAAACCAAGGACGTTGTTACGCACTGGGTTGGCTCCAGCTAAGGATTCTGGAGATAGGTTAACGTTAGGATTGGTAAAGGTTGCGCCGCCTAGGTGGCAAGTAGCACAGGCATTAGAAAATAATTTCTTGCCCTTAGCAATGTCTTTCTGGGTCAGGACAATATTTGTAGTTTCGTTAAGAGGAACGGTACGCAGTTCGATAGGAATATCGGCGGCGCTGACGCTGGTGGTGAAAAGCTGGCAAGCGAACATCACGAAAGCGATCGCCGCAGCTAAATATTTAAAAGAATTTTTGTTCATAATTACGGACATAACTTAATTTATCTAAGTTTATCTAAAAGAATTTCACCTAATCTCAAAGATTTATTGCGATTTTATAATCACGATTAGTTTTGAGTTTTTTTAGGAGGAGTCTTAGAATTTTGGGCTTCAGATGCCATGATTACGGCTTTTGCATCTTCCAAAGCAAGTTTGGTTTCTGCATCTTGGTAAGCGATCCCAAGGCGATCGCAAAGTTTAAATACAGCCTCAATGGTGAGTTTGTAGTCTTCGGCGATCTCAGCGATCGAATAGTCAGCAAAGCCCATAACAATACTCTTATCTAGTTAATTCTAGAGATGTTTGTGCTATTTTCTCATGCAAACATCCAAAAAGTGAAGGCGGTGCATCGTACCGCCTTCACTTTTTATCTCTAAGCGATCGCTGAGTTATCAATCACATCTTGCCAACGCCCATTACCCACAGCCCTAATCGCTTCACTCAGTTGAATATCGCCTGTATAAATTGCCTTGCCAACGATCGCGCCTGTGACTCCGATAGACTCCAAAGACAACAAATTTAATAAATCCGTAATAGAGCTAACGCCGCCAGAGGCAATTACTGGTACATCGACATTTTCCGCAAGTTGGCGCAAAGCTTCGATATTTGGCCCTTGCATTGTTCCATCACGATGAATATCAGTATAAATAATTCCTGCAATGCCAACGGTCTCAATCCGTTTCGCTAGATCCACTGCCAGCACTTCTGAAGTTTCTAGCCAGCCTCTCGTGGCGACCTTGCCATCACGGGCATCGATGCCAATCAGGATTTGTTCAGGAAATTCTGCACAAATCTCGGCGATTAATTGCGAGTTTTCCACCGCCGCCGTGCCGACAATCACACGACTGACACCAGAATGTAGCACTGACAAAATACTTTCTCGATCGCGCAAGCCGCCACCCACCTGCACGCGGATCGGAATTGAACGGGCGATCGCCTCGATTACCTTTAAATTTTTTGGCTTACCAGCCTTTGCACCATCTAAATCAACTACATGCAAATACTTAGCGCCTTGACTGTACCAGCGTTGGGCAACCTCTACAGGGTCTTCACCAAATACTTCAGACTGTTGATAATCCCCCTGATAGAGCCTGACACAGCGTCCATCTAAAATATCAATTGCAGGAATTACGTCCATAACTTTTACCCACGATCCTAGGAGTCTAATTCTAACTAGATTTAGCGATCGCGGTATAGTAAAAATCAAGGAAAAATCAATTTATCGTTTTTTGCCGAAGGCGAGAAAACGATAAATTGATTTTTATTTAATATTTGCCAAATTAAAAATTTGTCCCCTATGAAATTGCCAAAGCAGTCAGTATCGCAACGGTTAATGTCTATTGGTATCGTGATTAGCGTTGTTTTTTTGCTGATGGCGATCGCTTCACCCTTACTCCAAGCTGTCGGACTCTTAAATCCCAATGAGTTTCTCCGCTACCCGATCCACGAACCACCCTCAGCACAGCATTGGTTCGGCACAGATTTACAGGGGCATGATGTATTTTCACGCACGATTGCAGGGGCAGGTGTGGCTTGGCAAGTGACGAGCACTTCAACCATCATTAGTTTAGCGATCGGCGTACCCTTGGGGATGCTAAGCGGTTACAAGGGTGGCTGGCTCGATCGCGGTTTAGTATTTCTGATGGATGCGCTATACACCTTGCCCAGTTTATTGCTGTCGCTGACGATCGCCTTTGTGGTCGGTGCTGGTGTGTGGAATGCGGCGATCGCTCTCAGTGTTGCCTATATTCCCCAATATTTTCGGGTAATCCGCAACCAAACCGTAAGTACGAAAACCGAAGTTTATATCGAAGCGGCTCAAGCGATCGGTGCTGACACAAAAACCATCTTAATTAAATATCTCGCGCCCAATGTCATCCAAAGCTTACCCGCAATTTTCACCCTCAACGCCGCCGATGCAATTCTGACGATCGCTGGTTTAGGATTTTTGGGTTTAGGCATTCCTGAAGATGTACCTGAATGGGGTCACGATCTCAAGCAAGCTCTCGATGCGCTCTCGACTGGTGAAAATGTCTGGTGGACGACAGTTTTCCCCGGTTTGGCGATTACTTTTATGGCGATCGGTTTATCGCTAGTTGGTGAGGGTTTGACTCAAAAATTTAGTAGCAAGAAAGAAATAAATACCTAGAAAAATTCGGGAATTTAAAGCCCAAGTTGCTCGTGAGGGTTTTATTAATTTGCCCAAACGGGGTAACGGTAGTCATGAGCCCTGGCGACACCCTATGCTCAGTCAAACATTAACGATTTCAGGTAAGGATGTTGATGATGTGCCAATATATTTAGAGAAACAACTCGCAAAATTATTTGGATGCAATCAAGAAACAAGGGATTCAGAAAGAGGATTTATGAGCAGATACAGCATGAATGTTCAATGGTCTGAGGTTTCTAGTAACAATTCCAGAATTTGCCGATCGCGTTGTCATGCCTTGCACTCATGGTGAAACTCATGAGCAAGCAATTCATAATGGTGAAGAAGTTATTGAAATGTACCTAAAAGCTTGGCAAATGGAAGGTGAATCTATTCCTGAGCCGAAGATACTTCAAGCTGCTTAGCGATTACCTGTTTCAAGAAATTGTTCAATAGGCTGAATCATGATCAGAGTGAAGCGATAAAAACCTTAGATAATCACCCTCCCGCACAGCAACGGCTCGACATTTTTGAGTAATTCTCAGGCTATACAGTTTTTCACCATTTTTCCCTTGCTTAGAACGAATCAATTCCCATTTTAAGCCCTGATCTTTGTACAATTGTTCCCTAGTCAACTGAGAAATTTTTTTGAGAATTTTTAAGACAGCAAGACCCTCAGCTTTCGGCAAAACAAACAAGTCTTGCTGAAAAATAGGGTTATTTAGATCGAGTAAAATTTTACTCATTTTTCAGTAATTGAGCTTCTAATGAGTCTAGATTCGCTAATTGAGAGGGATTACTATGGTTCCATTTTAAAGCTTTATCTAGTTTTTCTGAGAAAGAACCTTGATGTACCCAACTTTCAGAAGGAAATGATTGCTTCAGTAGAAGATTATAAAATGCTTCCCATTCCTTACCCCATTGCTCCAAATTAATGACAACGGCGGTCTTGTCTCCTTGGTCATCTATGATATATTCAATACCTTTCATAGTGGAAAATGGCGGTAATTTTAGCTGATTATATCATTTTTTACTTTGGAGAGCCGATCGCGTAGGATGCGTTAATGTAATGTACCTTTCTAATGCTAAATGTTTGAGCGCGTTATGCAACGCTAACCCACCCTACTTGACTCAAAAGCTAATCCTTATCGATTCGACAAGTGCGATCGCCAATCTTGTGGTGCGATCAATACCACGACTGCCTGCACTATCCATTTTTTTAACACTTTGACTGTCGAGGCTAGATAGACTCGGTGTTGCTTCTCAACCATCTGCCAATCGTACTTGTGCGCTGATCTGGTGGTTGATTTCAGCGATAACTCCTGTTTTTGTCCATCTTTGGAAGTAGAAGTAAACTGTTGAATGATGGCAAATCTTGGGGTAGATTTTGCCATGTACAGCCATTCTTGGCTATGTAGAAAATCCCATTTAGCACTTCGCGAAAGTCTGTTTTTGGTGGTCTCCCAAATTTTGACGGTTTAGGCATCATTACGGCAATTATTTCCCACTCTTTGTTTGATAAATCGATATTATAGGGTTGGCGCATCTTTTCAGTTTGATACTAGACTTGATCAGTATCTATACCTGTTTTCCTTCTTCCCTTACATTCTTAAATGGTTTCTAAAGTGACGCGATTGCTAACCTCTGAACTTTGATTTAATTTACCAGTCCCTCAGATTAAATCTAATCGTCAATTTCCCCAGGTTCATATAAAGCTTCAAACCCCAATTTATCCAAGCAACGATCTGATGGCCAAGGTCTCATAATGGCTCCACAGCAACTATCTCGATAGAGTCTTTCTAATGGTAAAGGCTTTAAAAGGGAATGCCCACCACAAACTCGAATAGCTAAGCGACTTAATTCATTAGAGTTTTCCATGATTGTGTAGTTTGCAGCATATATCCTTAATCTTTTAGCTTTACTTGGATTAAATTGAGTCTCGTTAATTACTGTGCGAAATAGAGCTTTAGTTTGCTCCAATTTAACAAACATTTCAGCAACAATAAATTGTTTTATTTTATCTTTTCTGCGTTTAATTGGAGGCATCCCTTCTACTTCTCCACGGAGATATTTAACAGTAAAATCATAAGCTGCTTGGGCGATTCCCATATAAGTAGAAGCTAATGTAAAAAATATATATGGATAGAGTTGAGTAAGTTTGAAGTAAATATTATTTGGCAATAGCTGAGCATCGTCATTAACAAATACATCATTAAAAATCAAAGTACGAGAAACAGTGCCTCTCATTCCTAAAGCATCCCAATTACCTGTTACCACTACCCCTTTAGCATCAGCAGGAATAGCTAAATAAAGAGTGTGTTCAACAGATGCGATGTCTTTTTGTTCAGTACACACTACCCCATAGTAATTAGCAGATTCAGAAAGTGAAGCAAAGATTTTTGTTCCATTGATGATCCATCCACCATCGACCTTTTTGGCACTTGTTTGATAGGACTTCCCCATGGAAACTCCTGCGCCTGCTTCAGAAATTGGCTGAGAATAAATGGCTTTTTCTCTAACTATTCTTGAGAAATGCTTTACTTGATAAAGTTCACATTCTTCTCTTTGTGCTTCTGTCATCGGTAGTTCTTTGCTCAAAATTAACCATAGAGTGGAACAAATGTGCATGTTAAAAGTAAGAGCTGTAGCTCCACAATAGCGAGCTATTTCAGCCGATATTAAGCAATAAGTAGCAAAGTCAGCACCCATCCCTCCATACTCTTCGGGAATACATAATGCTAAGAGTCCATGCTCTTTGAAATCTTGATAATTTTCGTGAGGAAAAGAGGCTTGCTCATCATACAAGTGTGCGCGAGGAGCAAAATTGTTAATACCCAATTGTCTTACTATTTCAATTAGGTATTTTTGCTTGCTTGTCAAATCTTCAAAGTCCAATTTTTTTACTCCAATAAATTAGATAGAGGGATTTACATCGTTTTTTTGTCTTACTTAATCTAATCAATGGAGATATTAAGAAGTATTGCCGATATTTTAACGCAAATATAATTTAATTGCAATATTTTCCTGTAAAGATGTTTTGGTCAAATACGATAAATGGCTCAATGTTTTTAATGATGGGTGTTTAAGATATAGCAGTAGCAAGTTATGTGAGGACAAAAGCAAAACCCAGAAGAGAGAGGCGGCGCTTTGCGCCGTCTCTCTCTTCTGGGTTTTAGTTGGCTATAGCTATATCAAAGGAATCCGAGGCTAAAACTATTGTGCATCAGACATTTTAGCTACAGTACTTCCCCGATATATAGCAATGTGAAAGTCTGCTAGGCGCGGTGATGAGATTTATGAAACTCAGGAGCGCCTACATTCTATGGACTTACCAATAAGAATAAAAAAGCACCCCTTGGGGCGCTTTTTTATTGATTAAGAAGTAGCCAGTGTCCGACGCTTCGTGACCATACGATGGGCTTCGATGATATCGCCCTCTCTCCATGACGAGAACTTCGCGAGCGATACACCGCACTCAAACCCAGAGGCGACTTCCTTCGCATCATCCTTAACCCGTCGGAGCGATTCCAGTACGGCTGAATGCACAACCTCATTACCACGCTTAACGCGGACATTACAGTTACGGAGCAGCTTACCATTCTGGACATAGCAACCAGCAACAGCACCCTTACCGATGGTAAAGATGGCACGGACTTCAGCTTGACCGAGGTATTCCTCAACCATTTCAGGATCGAGTAAGCCTTCCATCGCATCTTGGATATCTTCCAAGAGCTTATAAATGACATTGTAATCACGGAAATCAACACCGAGATCATCAGCCGCCTGTCTTGCACCCGGAGCCATTGTGGTATTAAAGCCTAGTACAACTGCCGAGCTTGCTGCTGCCAAACTGATGTCGTTTTCAGTGATTTCACCGGGAGCAGACAAGAGAATACGAAGTTGGACTTCGCGCTGAGGTAATTGCGCCAATGCTCCAAGAATTGCTTCGAGAGAACCTTGTACATCTGCCTTGAGAATAATATTGAGTTCCTTGAGGTCGCCTTCTTTGACCTTTTCGGACAAAGTACCAAGGGTGACACGTCGAGAAGCCATTGCTTGAATCAAGCGAGCTTGACGTTGATCCATCGTGCGTTGATCAGCGATCGCGCGGGCTTGTTTTTCATCAAGATAGACTTCAAACTCATCACCCGCAGCAGGTACATCACCTAAACCAAGGACTTCCACCGCAAAGGATGGCGAAGCCTTATCGACACGTACACCGCGATCGTCCACCATAGCGCGAACTTTACCAAAGGCAGCGCCAGCAACGAAGATATCGCCAACGCGCAATGTGCCGTTTTGAACAAGCAATGTTGCAACAGGTCCTTTAGCTTTGTCAAGGTGCGCTTCAATAACTGTACCCTTGGCAGTACGGTTGGGGTTAGCTTGTAGATCTTCAACTTCAGCAACTAGCAAGATCATTTCGAGCAGAGTATCGAGATTCTCACGACGGATCGCGCTCACAGGAACCATGATTGTGTCGCCACCCCATTCTTCGGCAACGAGGGAGTATTCAGTTAGTTCTTGACGGATGCGATCGGGCTGAGCTTCAATCTTGTCAACCTTGTTAATGGCAACCACGATCGGGACTTTTGCAGCACGAGCATGGCTGATTGCTTCAATAGTTTGTGGTTGAACACCATCATCAGCAGCAACCACAAGGACGGCAATGTCAGTTACCTTCGTACCACGCGCTCGCATGGCTGTAAATGCCTCGTGTCCAGGAGTGTCAAGGAAGACAATCTGTTGCTTCTGACCGTTATGTTCAACATCAACGTGGTATGCACCGATATGCTGGGTAATCCCGCCTGCTTCTCCTTGAGCAACCTTACTCTTACGAATGGCATCAAGTAATGTGGTTTTACCATGGTCAACATGTCCCATGATGGTGACTACAGGTGGACGACGTTGTAGCTTATCAAGGTCACCAACATCGATCATCTCAGTCTTGAGTGCAAGCTCAACCACTTCGGGATCATGAACTTCATAGCCAAGATCCGTTGCCACCATTTTGGCAGTACCAACATCAAGGGTTTGGTTGATATTCGCCATGATCCCCTTCATGAAGAGGGTGCGAATAACTTCTGTTTCCGAAAGCACTAAGCGTTTAGCAAGAACAGCTACGGTCATTCCCTCTTCAATTTCCACTGATGTGGGCTTTTCGGGAACGACTTCGACTTGTTGATGACGGCGATCGCGGCTTGGTGCAGATCTTTTACCCTTTTGAGTGGGTTTAATATCAGCTGCCATTGTTGGCTTCGATGGTACTGCTACCGCTTTAGGACGAGCCGCAGGACGAGCCAGAGATAGACTGATCTGTGCTAGTTCAGCCGCAGCATCAAGATCGGCGGAATCATCATCATCATCAGCAAAATCACGGAGATAGCGCTTCGGCTTATTCAGACGATTCTTTTCTTTAAGTTCGAGTAAATCCTTCTCTTCTTCTTCCTTGGACTTACCTTTACGCTTATTTGCCTTATTAGGCAGAGTTGGCTTTTCTAGCAACTCAGGTAATGTTGGTGGTGTAAATCCACCTGCTCCATCAGGCTTCTTGCCAGTCCTATCAGCAATGACGGGCTTTTCAGGCGCACGCATTAGAGTAGGCATCGGCGGACGCAAGTTGTGAGGTGGTTCCGTCGGAGCCGTGATCCCCCGCTCGATTAGTACCGAATCCTTAACTAGTTTAGGTCCACGACTCTGAGGTCTACCACCCGCAGTTGCTGCTGGTTGCTCGGTAGGTTTGTTGAGTTTGGGGCGCTCAGGTCTATTGGTCTTGAGAGCTTCTTGTTTTGGTGTAGATCTTTCCTCGTTGTCAACCTTGATTTCACCTTTGTTCTGTTCAAACTTACTTTGGTTGCCTTTAGCTGATTCTCTTAAATCATCTGAAGGTTTTGTGGCGGTAGCAGGAGGCTTTGGAGTAATAGCTTTAGGCGCGATCGCTATAGATGGTTTGGGGCGTTCTGGCGAGATCGGCTTAGTGAGTTTGACCTGTGCTTGCTGTGGAGGAGAAACACTCATCAAGGACTGTTTTGGTGCGAGAGGACGCTCTGCTTTTGGAGTTTCCTTGCGTGTTGTTTGCGCTTTAGTTGCTTGTTCTCTAGGGGGAAGGGATTTAGGTGTATTTAGACGAGTCGCTTCATCAACAGGTGTTTTGGCAGAATTAACCACAACTACTTTATCAACAGCAACTACTTTATCAATAGATTTAGGGGGAGTTAGTGGTGTGATTAATTCTGGCTTTGTCTCTGGAGGCAAGGCTGCTGGAGTTTCTTTGATGGATTGGGGACTTACTGGTGAGGTCAATGCTGTTTCTGATGTCAATTCGATTTTAGATGCAGGTGTGTTTTCAGGCTGGGAGATGTCACTGTCTGAGACAGGAGGACGGCTAGGAGGCTTAATTAATGATGAAGCAGGGGGCATGGGTGACAGAGGGTTAACAATAGCAGTTTTTGCAAAATTTTCAGAGCTAGGCTCAGCGATCGCATTAGGCGGCTTAAGGGGGGGGATAGCTCCTACATTACCAGACGCGGGTGAATTATTTAACCGAACTGTGGGCTTAGTGACGGCAAGGATTTGGGGCTTGGCAGTGCGGACTTCAAGTTCTTTAGTTTTCGTCGTTACCGATTTCTTATCAGAAATTCTGGGATCGGCGGTCTTGGGATGATATTGAGGGGCTTTGACGCGAACCAATTCCGCCTCTGATTCTGTAATTGTACTACTATGACTCTTTACAATTATATTTAATTGCTCACATACCGCCATGACATCTTTAGTGTCAAGGTCTAGCTCTCGTGAGAGTTCATAGAGTCGAACTCGATTGCTTATACTCATTGCTTACTCTGCCCTGCTGTTGTACACGTGAAATTGAATTTACATAGAAGTTGCTTCCTATCTTTTGCTAGGTTGAATTACATTGACTGAATTACATTGACCATAGTTAATCTTAGAAGCGCCGAGCTATCCCTGCTGAGGCAGTCTAGCCTAAATAGTTTTTAAGTTTGTTTCAGTTGTTAGGTGAAACTACTATAGCTATATATTACCCATGACACCTAGTAATTATGAGCGTTTAGAAAACTTAGCTCATAAACTTTGGCAAAATCTCACTCAGTTTACTAGTACTTGTACACTAACTCTACAGCAATTCTTATATCAGCGTTATCCGATGATATAAAACCTAGAAAAATTAAAAATAACTTGTAAAATCAGCTTTTTAAAAAATTTTTTGTGCTTTAAAGCGTAAATAGACTGCGATGCACCTTGAGATAGCCAATTTAGACACAATATGCCATAAATTTTCAGTTTTTTTTCGAGTATTTTTTGCAAGTCAAATTTAAATTTTTATGATTTTTTTGTAAAATCAGAACCGCCAATCACTTGAGATGCAATTTTTGAGAGGTCAAATTCTTTGTACGGTCAGATTCAGATTTTTACGATTGTTCACACTTTTTTACTTTAGTGTACGATCGGATAGTTTCACAGTGTTTTGACCCTATGACTAACGTACCTGTATCTCGCATCCGTAATTTTTCTATCATTGCCCATATCGATCATGGTAAGTCTACGCTTGCCGATCGCTTGTTGCAATTTACAGGCACTGTGGCGGATCGGGATATGAAAGCTCAATTTCTAGACAATATGGACTTGGAGCGTGAACGGGGTATTACGATTAAACTACAAGCGGCAAGGATGAACTATGCAGCCCTCAATGGTGAAGAATATACGATTAATCTGATCGATACCCCTGGACATGTGGACTTTTCCTATGAGGTGTCGCGGAGCTTGGCAGCTTGTGAAGGGGCTTTGCTGGTGGTGGATGCGTCACAGGGTGTAGAGGCACAAACTTTGGCTAACGTTTATTTGGCGTTAGAAAATAATTTGGAAATTGTCCCTGTACTTAACAAGATTGATTTGCCGGGGGCTGATCCTGATCGTATTTCCCATGAAATTGAAGAGTTAATTGGTTTGGATTGTGTGGATGCAATCCGTGCTTCGGCAAAACAGGGCATCGGGATTCGCGAGATTTTAGAAGCGATCGTTGCTAAAGTGCCACCACCAGAGGATACCGTTGATCAACCTTTGCGCGCTTTGATTTTTGATAGCTACTACGATGCTTATCGAGGTGTAATTGTTTATTTTCGTGTCATGGATGGTACGGTCAAAAAAGGCGATCGC
Organism: Pseudanabaena sp. UWO311; assembly: GCA_943371975.1. Lineage (GTDB taxonomy): Bacteria > Cyanobacteriota > Cyanobacteriia > Pseudanabaenales > Pseudanabaenaceae > Pseudanabaena. Next base: position 27,580 of record CALRWX020000012.1, read on the forward strand.
ATTAAATTCATGGCATCAGGTCAAGAATATGTGATCGATGAACTTGGCATACTCGCTCCTAACCAAATCCAAGTGGATGAATTGCATGCAGGGGAGGTGGGTTATCTTGGAGCGGCAATTAAGACCGTAGCCCATGCGCGGGTTGGCGACACGATTACCTCCGCGATCGACTCTGCACCTGAGCCATTTCCGGGCTATGAAGAAGCAAAGCCGATGGTGTTTTGCGGAATGTTTCCCACCGATGCCGATCAGTTTGAGGAATTGCGGGAGGCTCTGACCAAACTGAAACTCAATGATGCGGCTTTAAATTATGAGCCAGAAACTTCTAATGCGATGGGCTTTGGTTTCCGTTGTGGATTCTTGGGGATGTTGCATATGGAGATCGTTCAGGAAAGACTGGAACGGGAATACAATCTCGATTTGATCGTGACTGCGCCTTCAGTTGTTTATCGAGTAATGACAAATAACGATGAGGTCTTGATGATTGACAATCCCAGTGAATTACCGCCGCCCAACTCTCGCCAGTCGATTGAGGAGCCTTATGTCAAGTTAGAGATCATGACTCCCCAGATTTACATTGGGACATTGATGGATCTCTGCGTGGCAAGACGTGGCGTATTTGTAGACACGAAGTACATCACGACCGAACGCGCCACTTTGATTTATGAGCTACCCCTTGCCGAAATGGTTACTGATTTCTTCGATCAGATGAAGTCGCGTACTAAGGGCTATGCCAGTATGGAATATCAAGTAATTGGCTATCGTCAGAATGATCTGGTGCTGGTGGATATTCTCGTAAATGAAGAACCTGTCGATGCTTTGGCTTGTATTGTCCATCGCGACAAAGCCTATAACGTTGGGCGAGCATTGGTATCGAAGCTTAGAGAGCTAATTCCGAAGCAGCAGTTCCAGATTCCGATTCAGGCAGCGATTGGGTCTAAGATTTTGGCGCGGGAAAATATCTCGGCATTGCGTAAGAACGTACTTAGCAAGTGCTACGGCGGTGATATTTCGCGGAAGAAGAAATTGCTAGAGAAACAAAAGAAGGGTAAAAAGCGCATGAAGTCCATTGGTACGGTGGAAGTACCGCAAGCAGCATTTATGGCGATTTTGCAACTGAACGGAGATTAACAAGAGGCGGCGCGAAGCGCCGCCTCTTGTTTAGCTACTTAATAATTTTTTGCCGATCGTTGATGGCTTGGAAAACATTAATCCTTGGCAAACGATGCTTAAAGCCACAAAGAATTTCCCATGAAATTGTGCCTAATAGATTTGCCCAATCATCGGCAGTATTTTGAGAATCGCCGCCAAGAAAGGTCACTACATCCCCCACATGCACATTGGGAATATGGGTGACGTCGATCGCGCATTGATCCATTGTAATTGTGCCAATCTGATCAACTTGGCGACCATTTACCGAAACATGAATGCGATTAGATAAACCTCTTGGCACACCGTCAGCATAACCGATCGCGACAGTTGCCATCGTCATATCCTGTGGGGCAATGAATGAACGCCCATAGCTGACACTTGTGCCTGCGGTAATTTCTTTAACTTGAGTGATGCGAGCTTTGACCGTGAGGGTGGGCTGTAAATCCACAATATTTTTGAGGTGGGGTGCGGGATAGAGTCCGTAAATACCTAAGCCTGCTCGCACGATATCGTAGTGAATGTGGCGATCGCGGAGCATCGCGGCAGTGTTACAAATATGAATACGTGGCGGATAAATGCCTCCTGATTTGAGGGATGTAATTACCTGCTGAAATCTTTGGGTTTGTAATTGCATAAAGCAGCGATCGCTTTCATCGGCAGTAGCAAAGTGCGAATACACGCTCATGATTTCTAAGTTCGGCAAATGCTGCACTAACTGTACAAAGGCGACCGCCTCTTGCCAGTTCACACCCAAGCGAGACATACCTGTATCAATCTTTAGGTGCACGGGAACCCGTTCGCCAGTTTGTGAAAGTACTTCGTGATAGATCAGGGCTTGCTTGGAATTAGAAATTGTCGGCTGTAAGCGATATTCAGCGATCGCCTTAATTTCATCACTGCCATTAGTTGCTCCTAAAACCAAAATCGGAACCGTAATCCCCGCACAACGTAACTGAATACCTTCAGGAATAGTAGCTACTCCTAGCCAAGTCGCCCCCGCCTCGATCGCAGCTTGACTCACATCGATCGCCCCATGACCATAGGCATCTGCCTTGACGATCGCCATTAATTCCGTTGATGGAGTCAACAGCGATTTTAATTGCTGCACATTATGTTTAATTGCTAATAAATCGACTTCTACCCATGCTCGATGGTTTTGCTTGAGCATTACAGCACACTCCTGATGCGATAAGCGAAAAGCGAAAATATAAGATTATTCGGCAAAAAGACGCTTGCTGTTATACCAAGTTTCACAACAAACTGACAATACTGACTGATAATATAGCCTCAAATATTCCTGCAAAATAGGGTTTTAAGAAAATAGATTTTAAAACCAGACTTACAATTAAGATTGGGACTAGTATTTTTACCTGGTTTAATTATTTAACTAATTGTTCACATTTATGCAACTAATGCAAATCATGAAACTAATACAAGGAGGTTTCATGTCCCGAAAATGGCAAAAATGTTTTGTCGGCAATAGTTTCTGGCAAAGGTCGCGATCGCGCAAACGTTTTTTGTCAATACTTTTTGCGATCACCTTTGCTACAACATTAGTTAGTCCTAATTTGCTACCTGATATTATGCCTACATTTTTGGGCAGTAATCAGGCGATCGCCAAGCCCCAAGCGAAGCCAAATCCTCAAAATAATCAACAGAAGCAACTAAACCTAGTAACCCCACAACCTATAGTCCCAAGTCAGCCACCAGTCGTGATTCCTAGGCAAGAAATTCGTGGGGTCTGGCTAACTAGTAATGATTTCACGATGTTTAGCGATCGTAAACAGCTTGGGCAAGCGCTCCAACAACTCAAGCAACTTAACTTCAACACTATTTACCCCGTAGTGTGGAACTCTGGCTATGTGATGTATCCCAGTACAGTTGCCCAAAATGCAGGAATTCAACCCTTTGTTTATCGTGGTGCTCAAGGGCAGGATATCGTTGCCGATATCATCACACAGGCACACCAACATGATTTGTTAGTAATGCCTTGGTTTGAGTTTGGTTTCATGGCTCCTCCCACATCAGAACTTGCTACGATTCATCCCGATTGGCTCACCCAAGAACGCGATGGTGATAATACCTCAGTTACTGCCGCAGGTGAAGTGGCATGGCTCAATCCATTTCATCCTGAAGTCAAGAAATTTCTCACAGAATTAGTATTAGAAGCGGTCTCTAATTATGATCTCGATGGCATTCAGTTTGACGATCACACTAGCATCCCTAAAACCTTTGGTTACGATCGCTATACCGTCAATCTCTATCGCCAAGAAACAAAAAAACAAGCTCCTGCTGATCCCAATGATCCTGATTGGGTAAGTTGGCGAGCTAATAAAATTACCGCATTTATGACAAGTCTCCATAAAGCTGTGAAGCAGAGAAAGCCAAGTCTTATTTTCTCCGTATCTCCCAATTATTACGAATTTGCCTATAAACAGCAGCTTCAAGACTGGCTAGGCTGGGTACGTAAAGGCATCGTCGATGAGTTGATTGTGCAGGTTTATCGACCTGATTTAGATGATTTTCGCGCTCAGATTAGTCGTCCTGAAATTACTGAAGTCCAAAATAAAATTTCCACAGGTATCGCAATTCTGTCGGGACTACAGAATAGCAATGTACCCATGTCAAGGATCTATTCTCAAGCGATCGCGACCCAAGAGCGAGGTTTAGGCATCTCTTTCTTTTATTTCAAGAGTCTTTGGGGTTATGGCCCTGAATCTATCAGCGCTCGGCAAAAGGATTTTCAATATTTATTTCGCAGTCCTTCACCCAGATTTGCAATTAGAAGTCAATAAAACAGAAGGCACTTTGTGCCTTCTGTATAAGACAATTGTGCCGACCGCATAGCGGACGACTACACAAAAACTTGAACTACTTTATGTAGATTTGTTGTTAGTGAGCCAATAGGTCTGCATAAGTCCTTTGCCCTTAACTTCGATCGCACCACGCTCAACTAAATCAAACTTATTTTTGAGAAGTTGATAGGTGTCAGCAGTGACTTGAATTTTCCCAACTTCGCTGTGAGACTCCATTCGACTAGCGATATTGACTGTATCGCCCCAAAGATCATAAATAAATTTTTGCGTGCCAATTACTCCTGCAATTACTGCCCCCGTATGAATACCAATGCGAATTTGGAGTTGCTGCCCCGTCAAGTCGCGTAGTTCACTAACTTTATCAATCATATCTAGTGCCATTGATGCGATCGCTTCTGCATGAGTGTCAGTGGGAACAGGGATACCACCAGCCACCATGTACGCATCCCCAATGGTTTTGATTTTTTCTAAACCATAGGTTTCGCTGAGGGTGTCAAAATTGGAAAATATAAGATTGAGTAGATCAACTAGAGCCTGTGCAGACATTGCCGAAGAGATCTCAGTAAATCCCACAATATCGGCAAATAGCACTGTCACTGACTCAAAACTATCAGCAATTACTCCGTGCGACTGCTTGAGTCGATCGGCGATCACTTTGGGTAAAATGTTCAATAATAAGCGTTCAGATTTTTCCTGCTCAGCATAGAGAGCTTCTTCCGCAAGTTTTCGTTGGGTAATATCATCCAATACACCTAAAATTCCAATTGTTTTACCATCAGCATCAATGATGGGCAACTTGCTTGTATCCAGCCAAATTGAGTGTCCCTGCTGATCAGGATTAAGTTTACGCTGAATGACATGCATTTCAGGAATATTAGATCCCATAATGTGCTGATCATGTTGCCGAAAGGTATTTGCTAATTCGGGATTGCTAATGAGATCATAGTCAGTCTTGCCAATTACACTTTCAGGGGAATCGAGTTGGGCATACATAGCCCAATTTTTATTACAGCCTCGAAAGACTAAATTGATATCTTTCCAAAAGATTTGTTGGGGAATACTATCAATTATTAAGCGTAAATAAGCTTCCTGTTCTTTGAGGGATTGTTCTGCTTTGACCCTTGCAGTTATATCCTGAAAACTCCAGACACGACCGATGATCTGATCGCCCAATTTTTGAGGACGAGAATAGCGCTCTAATACTCTTCCATCAGTTAATTCTAGTAAGTCATAACTTTGTAGCTCTGGATGTTGATAAAAACCCTGTGATCGCTGCATAAAACCTTGCGGCTCCAGCATTTGTTCCGCTAAAAATTCTAACCTTAAACCATAGTCAGGCTTCGATAGAACTTCCTGCGATAGACAGAACATGTCTACAAATTGCTGATTATAGCTAGTGATATGTCCAATCCGATCCACTGCCAAAATACCATCAGCGATCGACTCTAAGGTAGCTCTTTGTAAACTCAAAAACTCTTCAAGGGTGGACTCAATTCGCTTCCTTTCGGTAATATCCACGCCTATCGAGAGGATCTCTAAGACATTTCCTTCTTCATCAAGAATTGGACGATTCGACCAAGATATCCATACTTGTTCACCATCATGACGCATATTTCGGCTTTCTTGGAACATATTGCTATTGTTCATCCAAATTGGTAGATTAGAATTGTTTGGATCATTACTAACTGGGAAAATAGTGCCTTGAATATTTTCCCCAATCACTTGTTCTTCTCCAGAAAAGCCAAAGAAAATCAAGCCATATTCATTGAGGAATTTAATCTTACCTGTAGTATCTCTTCGTAGAATAATACAATTAGCGACTTCAACTAGAGAGCGATATTTAGTCTCACTGTTTTTCAGCGCTTCAGTACGTTGTTCTACCCGAATCTCTAATTCTTCTTTGCTTTGGGCAAGTGCCATAAATGAAATCTGCAACTGCTGCGCCATTTGATTAAAAGAATCAGCAAGAATGGATAACTCACGCACATTGGCAGTTTCAATCGGGTGATAGGGTTGCCCACTAGCTAAATCTGCCGAGACGGAAAGTGTGGCGAGTAAATGGGAAGCATCAATGAGCTTTTGTACTGGTTTTGCAATCCATCTCGATGTATAGAAGCCTGTCAAACTTGCAAAAACTAGGGCTAAGGCACACAGCATAATTGTGTTGCGTGTATTGATGTCAATGCGATCGCGAAAGTCTTGCTCAGAGACTGACACAATCATCAACCAGTCTAGCCCCTGAGCATTGTGTAACCTCGTAATCTGAACATATTGAGTCGCACCTTCCCATTGCATTTGAATTTGCTCATGATTAGGAATATTGGCAGGATTGGGGTATTTTTGTTGCAGATTTTGAAAGATTAAACTTAATAAGGGATTCTGGCTTTTTAGAGCATGAATACGTTTTTGTCCTTGAGATGTTGATATGTAGGGAGAGTCTGAAGTTGATGTGGCAACTATTTCTCCTGATGGTTCAACTATGAAAGCTTGTCCTGTTTTTGAAATTTGGAGCTGTCGTAGAAAATCGCCAATTTGAGAAAGAGTTAAATCAATTCCTAAGACTCCGAGTAAATCACCAGATGCGCTATAAATTGGCAAAGAAGCGGTAATACCTAAAATTGGGCGTGCTGCAAATAGATAAACAGAACTCCAAACCATTTGACGAGATTTAAGGGCTCCCTGATACCATAGGCGATCGCGAGGATCGAAATAATTATTCTCAATCAGATTGAGGATTTTGCCATTATTATCTAGCCGATAAATTGATCTCTGGAGTGGTGATTTGAGTAATGAATTAGCTGATAGAACCTGATGCAGTACCAAAGAATTTCCTTCTCTTCGTTCCACTCCGATAAATTGACCTTGAGGATTGGCGGCGTAGAAAAAATATGAATTTGGAGATTGGCGCATCTGTTGCCAAAATAATTTATCTAAATCTTTCTCTAAATTACTTAAGCTATCAAGGTTAAGATTACCAGACTTTGCTACTGCCCCATAAGCCTGCAAAGTTTCTAAGGGGGCATCAAAATATCCCCGTACATGAGCCTCAATCGTATTCGTTACCTCTCTGCCAATTTGAGGGGCTAACTCTTGAGTTGCTTCGCGACCATTTTGTACCGATAGCCATCCCGTGATCCCCACCGCCGCGATCACCTGCGTTACAAATGGAACAATCAGCAATATCTTAAGGGAAAGCTGATAGCGATCGCGTTGGGGTGGGGCATTTGTACGGTTACTAACAGTCATTCAAAAGTTGTGTAAATAATGCTATTTGCCCTCCATAGTAAATTGATCTTCATATAAAAGTACAAATCTGCGCTTATTTGCTCAGACTTGTAAGTAGTTGAAATCGAGATCTTGTGTCGCTCCCTACGCGGGCAACACAAGATCTGGATTTCAATAAAGCAGCTTAAACTTTTGGGATTCTCGTCATAATCCTAGTGAAAACAACCCTGAGCAAAACTATAGTAATAAAACCCAAACAGATGAAGGCGGCGCTTCGCGCCGCCTTCATCTGTTTGGGTTAGCTATTTTTTGCATTTCTACATATCTGAACATTTGTTTAAGACATCATACCTAAGACATAGATTTATGGTTACAATCCTATGTAGCCCCCGTAACCTTTTGATTACGTTGAAGCTCACATAATCCTTTAGATACCATAACCTTTGTAGTCCATGATGAATAGCAACGCACCCGTAAAACAAGGTTTGTACGATCCACAATTTGAACATGATGCTTGTGGAGTCGGCTTTATCGTCCATAAGTCTGGCAAAAAATCCCATGCAATCGTCGAGCAGGGACTAACGATTTTGGAGAACTTAGAACATCGTGGTGCGTGCGGTTGTGAGACGAATACAGGTGACGGTGCGGGGATATTGTTACAGATCCCCCATAAATTTTTAGTGAAGGTAGCGGCGGCGGCGAATATTACGCTCCCCGCAGCAGGTCAATATGGGGTCGGTCAGATCTATGCTTCCCCCGATCGCGATGCGCGTAAAAATGGTCGTGAGATTTTTGAGAAATTAGTTGCATCGGAAGGCTTAAAGGTTCTCGGTTGGCGGGATGTACCTACGGACAATTCAACCTTAGGTGCTACAGCGCAATCGAGTGAGCCATTTATGCAGCAGGTGTTTATTGGGCGATCTCCTGATCTTGTCGATAACCTTGCCTTTGATCGCAAATTATTTGTAATTCGCAAACTTGCCCACACTGCGATCCGCGCCTCAAAGATTGATGCTTATTGGTATCCATCTAGCCTTTCCTGTCGCACGATCGTTTATAAAGGGATGTTGATGACGGCTCAGGTGGGGCAGTATTTCGCCCATGATTTGCATGATCCTGATTTAGAAAGTGCTTTGGCTCTAGTTCACTCGCGCTTTAGTACGAATACTTTCCCTAGTTGGGAGCGATCGCACCCTTATCGCTACATTGCCCATAATGGTGAAATTAATACTTTGCGCGGCAATACTAATTGGATGATCGCCCGTCAGTCGCTGTTTGAGTCGGATTTGTTTGGCGATGATATTTCCAAAATCAAGCCCGTGATTAACATCGATGGTAGCGACTCCACGATTTTTGATAATGCTTTGGAATTGTTGGTGCTGGCGGGGCGATCGCTGCCTCACGCAGTGATGATGATGATTCCTGAACCTTGGACAGCCCATGAGTCGATGAGTGATGAGAAAAAGGCTTTTTATGAATATCACTCTTGTTTGATGGAACCTTGGGATGGTCCCGCCTCGATTGCCTTTACCGACGGCACAGCGATCGGCGCGATTCTCGATCGCAATGGTTTACGTCCTTCGCGCTATTACGTCACCAAAGATGATTTGGTAATCTTTGCATCGGAAGCGGGAGTGTTGCAAATCGAACCCGAACGCATTGAATCGAAGGGGCGCTTGCAACCAGGGCGGATGTTTTTGGTGAATATGGATGAGGGGCGGATTGTTGCTGATGAAGAAATCAAGCATCAAATCGCGACTGAACAACCATATCGTGAATGGATTAATCAGCACATGGTGGATATTGCCACTTTGAAGGATGCAGAAGTTGCTGCACCCGAAGCATTACCCTTGATTCAGCGTCAAAGTGCCTTTGGCTATTCCTTTGAAGATTTGCGTTTGCTCTTAACACCGATGGCGCGGGATGGTGTGGAAGCGATCGGTGCGATGGGTGCTGATACGCCTTTAGCAGTTCTTTCCAATCGTCCAAAGCTTCTCTACGATTATTTTCAACAGTTGTTTGCACAGGTCACGAATCCACCGATTGACTCAATTCGGGAAGAGATTATCACTTCCGCCGAAACTACGATTGGTGCTGAACGGAATTTATTAAAACCTGAACCCGAAAGCTGTCACTTGATCGAGCTAAAGACTCCGATTCTCAGTGATGCTGAATTTGCGAAGTTGAAGCATATTAATGAAGGTGGTTTTAAATCCGTCACCCTTTCCACTTTGTTTAATCCGAAAGAAGGTGTTGCTGGGCTAGAACAAGCGATCGCCAATATTGCGGCTCAGGCTGACAAGGCGATCGCTGATGGTGTTAATATTTTAATTTTAAGTGATCGGGGTGTGAACCCTGACAATGCACCAATCCCTGCATTGCTAGCGGTATCAGGACTTCATCATCATCTCATCCGCACAGGAACCCGTACTAGAGTCGGCTTAGTTCTTGAATCTGGAGAACCTAGAGAAGTCCATCATTTCGCGCTCTTGATCGGCTATGGTTGCGGTGCGGTGAATCCCTATCTTGCCTTTGAAACGATCAAAGACATGATCGATCAACATCTCTTAGTGAATGTCGATTACAAATCCGCAGTCAAGAATTACATCAAGTCAGCGACTAAGGGGGTAACTAAAGTCGCTTCCAAAATTGGTATTTCCACAATCCAGAGCTATCGCGGCGCTCAGATTTTTGAAGCGGTTGGACTCAATCATGCTGTGATCAAGAAATACTTCACTTGGACAGCTTCTCGTATCGAAGGAGCAGATTTGGAAGTAATTGCTAAAGAAGCGATCGCTCGTCATACCCACGCCTTCCCCGATCGCCCCGCCAGTGGCAACACCCTCGATGTCGGTGGTGATTATCAATGGCGCAAGGATGGAGAAGCGCACTTGTTCAGCCCTGAAACTATCCATGCATTGCAAAAGGCAGTACGCGATGGCAACTATGAACTGTTCAAGAAATATTCAAGTTTAGTCAATGAACAGAATCAACAACATTTCACCCTGCGCGGCTTGCTGGATTTCAAAACCCGCGAATCAATTCCCATTGAAGAAGTAGAACCCATTGAATCAATCTTGAGCCGCTTCAAAACGGGCGCAATGAGCTATGGTTCGATCTCTAAGGAAGCCCATGAAGCTCTTGCGATCGCCATGAATCGCATCGGCGGCAAGTCCAACACAGGCGAAGGCGGCGAAGACCCCGATCGCTACACATGGACAAACGAGCAAGGCGATTCCAAAAATAGTGCCATTAAACAGGTTGCCTCTGGTCGTTTCGGCGTAACTAGCCTCTATCTATCCCAAGCCAAAGAGATTCAAATCAAAATGGCTCAAGGCGCAAAACCAGGGGAAGGCGGTCAACTTCCAGGGAAGAAAGTCTATCCTTGGATTGCCAAAGTTCGCCACTCCACCACAGGTGTCGGCTTGATTTCACCACCTCCTCACCATGACATCTACTCCATCGAAGATCTCGCTGAGTTGATCCATGACCTCAAAAATGCCAACCGCGCCGCCCGTATCAGCGTCAAGTTAGTATCGGAAGTGGGAGTAGGCACGATCGCCGCAGGGGTTTCTAAGGCTCACGCTGATGTGGTTCTCATCTCTGGCTATGATGGCGGCACTGGCGCATCACCCCAAACCTCAATCAAGCACGCTGGCTTACCTTGGGAACTCGGACTCGCGGAAACCCACCAAACCCTCGTTCTCAACAACCTCCGCAGTCGCATCGTTGTGGAAACCGATGGACAAATGAAAACAGGGCGTGATGTCGTGATCGCCGCGCTACTAGGAGCCGAAGAGTTCGGCTTTGCCACAGCGCCCCTCGTCACCCTCGGATGTATCATGATGCGCGTCTGCCATCTCAACACCTGCCCAGTTGGCGTGGCAACTCAAGATCCGCAACTACGCGAGAAGTTCACAGGCGATCCTGCCCACACCGTCAACTTCATGACCTTCATCGCCATGGAAGTCCGCGAACTGATGGCGAAACTCGGTTTCCGCACCCTTGATGAAATGGTCGGTCGTACTGAAGTCCTCGAAGCCAAGCAAGCCGTCGAGCATTGGAAACTCAAGGGCTTAGACTTCTCGAAGATTCTCTACCAACCCGAAGTTGGAGCCGATGTCGGTCGTTATTGCCAAATTCCACAGGATCACGGCTTAGACAAATCCCTTGATATGACTGTGTTGTTGGATTTGTGTCAAGCAGCGATCGTGGATGGCGAACCAATCCATGAGATCGTTCCCATTCGCAATATCAATCGCGCCGTTGGAACCATTCTTGGCAACGAAATCACCAAGCGCCATTGGGAAGGATTGCCCGATGACACCGTGCATCTACATTTCCAAGGTACGGCTGGTCAAAGCTTTGGCGCATTCGTTCCCTCTGGTGTGACGATGGAACTCGAAGGCGATACCAACGACTACCTCGGCAAAGGACTAAGCGGCGGCAAAATCATTCTCTATCCAGACAAAGCTTCTACCTTTGTCGCAGAAGAGAACGTAATCGCAGGTAACGTCGCACTCTACGGCGCAACCAGTGGCGAAGTCTACATTCGCGGCATCGCTGGCGAACGCTTTGCAGTACGCAACTCTGGCGTAAATGCCGTAGTCGAAGGCATCGGCGATCATGGTTGCGAATATATGACTGGCGGTAAAGTAGTCGTCTTGGGCTTAACAGGACGGAACTTCGCGGCTGGTATGAGTGGTGGTATTGCCTACATTCTCGATGAGTCAGGCGACTTCGCAACCCGTTGCAATACTTCAATGGTCGGCTTAGAAAAACTCGAAGATCCCGAAGAAATCAAAGATCTGAAGCAGTTGATTCAGCAGCATGTTGACTATACAGAAAGTGCGATCGGTGAACGAGTTCTCGCTGATTGGAATGCGATCGCTCCTAAGTTCGTGAAGGTAATGCCAAAGGATTACAAGCGGGTATTGCAAGCGATTAAGGAAGCATTGGAAGATGGTTTGAGTGGTGATGATGCCCTTAACGCAGCGTTTGAGGCTAACTCCCGTGATGTCGCCCGTATCGGTGGCAGCTAATTAACAAGAGGCAAGGGGCGCAAGCCCCTTGTTTTTTTATGTGATAATTTAGGTATAGAAAATTTGATCGAGCAAATATAAAGTTTATGAGTAGCCCTGTAACTATTGATGACATCTACAAGCTATTTCAAGCATCTAAAGAGGAGTACGATCGCCGTGCTGTTGAAGCAGATCGCAGTATGGCAGAACTCAAAAAAACAGTTGATAGAACTAGTAAGGCAGTTGAAGCACTAACAACAAGGTGGGGACGTTTTGTTGAGGAGTTAGTTGAACCTGCGGTTTTGCGACTATTTCAAGAAAAAGGCATTGATGTAAAAGAAGTACATCCTCGTGCCAGAACTAAGCGTCAAGGGTTTGCTATGGAAATAGATATTCTAGCTGTGGATGATACGGAATTAGTGTTAGTGGAATGTAAGTCACGTTTATCAAAGGATGATGTGGATGAGTTTGTTGAGAAGTTAACGCGCTTTAAAGATTCCTTTCCTCATTACGGCAACTATAAAGCCTATGGTGCTGTGGCAGGAATTGAGATTAATGAGGGTATAGATCGTTATGCTTATCGTCAAGGTTTATTTGTAATTAAGCCTTCGGGTGATGGTGTGGCGATCGCTAATGATGACGATTTTAAGCCTGTTGCATGGTAGGTCAAGTTTGTTATAGTTTTGTGTTTGTTATAGTTGTGTGTAATGTATTGCAGGCTTGAACATAATGCTTGAGTCAAAGTTGGAACTGCCAGTAAACACAAGTCCTGATTTAGCTACTGATTTATATGAAGTTGATTTTTATGCTTGGACACAGGAGCAGTCAGCACTATTAAGTCGTGGTCAATGGCAGTCCTTGGATATAGAGAATTTGGTGGAGGAAATTGAGTCGTTGGGTAAGCAGCAAAAACAAGAACTTCGCAATCGTTTGGGTGTTTTGATTGGACATTTGCTGAAGTGGGAATTTCAACCCGAATTGCGTGGTAAAAGTTGGCGGTCAACTATTGTCGAACAACGCGATCGCATAACATTGCATTTAAAAGATAATCCCAGTTTAAAGTCCTATCTTGATGAAGCAGTAATTGACGCTTATAGATTAGGTCTGTCCTTAGTCGTGCGAGAGACTCCTTTCGATTATCCAGATTTGCCCTCAGATTGTCCCTATGTGATCGCCCAAATCCTCGATCCTCAATTTCCAGAAGATTTGTTACTGCGCTAATTTCCAACTTTAACCCAGTTCCGTAGAGGGAATGATCCAGATTCCAGATTTTTTAGATAGAGGGGCGATGATTCCAGAAATGTATCCTGAGATTGGTTCACCTGTGGGGGCGGTGGTGGTTGGCTATACTGAGGACAATCGCAATCAGGTTTGGCTGAGTGTTAAGCCGAGTGTGTTGCAAAAGTCTTGGATTAATTTGAGAGTGCCAGTTGTGAGTCAAGTTTAAATTTTGGGACGATCGCAAATGCTGGCGATTTTAAAACTGTTACCGATCGCTAAGGGCTGAATATCCACAAATAAATTTTCCGATTCTTTCACCGTCAAGCCAAATTTTTCCTGTACTTGGGCGATCGTCTTAAATTCGCTGTATGACATCAGTGTTAACCCTAGATTTACGATTTTTAGTGCCTCTATCTTTACTCCATTGAGTCAAATAAACCTGGTATTTTAGGTTGTATCATGTCCTGTATTTCATCATTGGTGTAAGCAAGACGTTCTAAAATTTCTCGCCCTCTATTGCTACTAATATCGTGAAAATTATACTTTGTAATTTTTGGGTATCCCATCAGTCCATTTTTATCCCAATTTGTTCCAAATAAAAAGCTCCATTGGTGTTTATCTTCTGATTCTCTAATCTGCCAATGTTTCTTTGGTACATTCCGTATGTAATCAGTTAATCTCTTGTAGGCATCAGAAGTATCTGACTTTAAACAGCGTTTTACATTCGTTGCCGAAAAGTAGATAAGAATATCAATGGTTTCTAGATATTTTTTATCTTTAAATACTTTGGATAATTGATCAAAGGGAGGAACTGTGCCATTTTCATCAGAATATAGCAAACCGTATAACGCTTTCTTATTATTCTGATTATTCTGAGAACGAGAATACAAAGACTCTGAAATATTTTCAAGCGCTAATTTGTTATCACAAGGGAAATAATCAGCTTGACATGAGAAATCAGTCACATTTTGCTTTAATTCTTCTAGTACTGAATCCTTGATATCGACAAAATAGCATGAAGAGTCAACCTTTCTAGATTCTGCTTGTTGTAAAAAAATTATGGGGCTTCCTTCTCCGTAAGCCTCACTGATACCAGTACCAGCATTTAAATCAATATAATGGTAGTTATGAGATAGCCAAGCCTTGTTTCGATTTCTTTCAAAAATCCCTTTGCAAATGCCAAGATGAATATCTATGAAATACCTAAATTGTTCTTGCTTTGCAGATGTATTTTTACTGAAACCTTGTCCAGATGATGTAATTGGCATCCTATTTTTCTCTTAATAGGTGTATATTTCTAAAAATATACCATATAGTTTAATATAGTATATTGTACGTTTTTCAAAAAATCTGAGGTCTTGTTATGGATACTGTAAGAGGCACTGAAACTGTCGCTAGTCCTCTACAGGAAAGCGCACTAAGGAAAAAAGGACTATGCGACTACGTGATTAACGTTGCCTCTGGTTGTTTGCATGGCTGCACATTTTGCTATGTCCCCTCAACCCCAGTAATCAGAACCAGACAAGCACAACTAGCACTCAAGGGCGTTGATAACCCTCAAATGGATTGGGGAAAATATCTCTTTGTTCGTGAAGGCATTGCTGAACAGCTAGAAGAAATTTTAAGACGTAAAAGAACTTGGAAAACTACGGAATCAGGGCAAGGTGTCGTCATGCTTTGTTCGGGAACTGACCCTTACCAAAACCATCAAACCGCAAAAATCACTCGGCAAGTTGTCGAAGTATTACTTAAATATGACAAACGAGTACGGATTTTGACTCGCAGTCCACTATGGATAAACGATATAGATATTTTGCGATCACCTAATGTAACTGTTGGCATGAGCTTACCCATGATTGATGATGAATTCAGTCGCAAAATTGAACCAGCAGCACCTTTACCATCTGATCGCTATAAAGCCATGATGAAAGGATATGAAGCAGGAATTAAGCTATATGTTGCGATCGCACCCACACCCCCAACAATGAAATTACAAGATTTTCAAAATTTGTTACAGCAAGTGATGAAATTTGAACCTGAAGTCATTTTCTGGGAACCAATAAATGCTCGTGGGACAAATGGAAAGAGAATGATAGAAGCAGGACTAGATTTCGTTCAATCTGTAACTAATAGAGATTCTTGGGCAGAAAACTTTATCCAACAATGGCAGGATATCGAGAAAGCTGCTAAAAATATAGGCTGTAAGGATCTCTTACATATTTGGGTTGATCCAGAACTTCGTGGTTTTGTAGATGATGCTTCCTTAGATTATTGGTTATTCAGAAAAACGATAGAAGATTGGGACAATTACACAAGAAAGCCTAAATCATCTGAGATAAAACTATCTCAGTCTATAGCACAACAAGATCGAGCAATTCGTAAACTAAATAAATTCAAGAAGGGATCTGAGAAATTAGTAGCTCTTTGAGATTAGGCGCGATCGCTTGTTCGTGAAAGTAAGAATATTTAGGCGATCGCTTTTTGATTGAGATTAGAGGCGATCTCTGTTTGATGTTGTTGGTTTGTTGAAGGGCGATCGCTTTGTGACGAGGTTAGGTGCGATCGCTGTTTGATGTTGTTGGTTTGTTGAGGGGCGATCGCTTGTGTGCTGAGAGTGTGGATATTTTAGGCGATCGCTTTTTGATGAGATTAGGGGCGATCGCTGCTTGATGTTGTTGGTTTGTTGAGGAGCGATCGCTTGTCTGGTTAAAGTGTGGATATTTTAGGCGATCGCTTTTTGATGAGATTAGGGGCGATCGCTGTTTGATGAGATTAGGGGCGATCGCTGTTTGATGTTGTTGGTTTATTGAGGGGCGATCGCTTGTGTGGTGAAAGTGTAGACGTTTTAGGCGATCGCTGTTCGGTGTTGTTGGTTTGTTGAGAGGCGATCGCTTGTGGGGTGAAAGTGTGGATATTTTAGGCGATCGCTGTTTGGTGTTGTTGGTTTGTTGAGGGGCGATCGCTTGTGGGTGAAAGTATTGATATTTTGGGCGATCGCTGGTTGATGTTGTTGGTTTATTGAGGGGCGATCGCTTTGTGATCAGATTAGAGGCGATCTGATAAAATTAATCCCAGAGGCTAATATGAACAAGCACTTAGAAAAAAATCGTACCCAAGGTTTTAGCAACTGCTATCGCCTACTATGGCAGCATAATGATTATAGAAGAAGATATTCGATGGATACAGAGGTTCTCTAACTTTGAGAAAGCATTTCTTTTATTGCAGGACTCACTCAAAACAGAACAACTTTCCATTTTAGAAAGAGCAGGATTGATTCAATTTTTTGAGATGACCTTTGAACTTGCTTGGAAATTACTCAAAGACTATGAAGAAACAGAAGGCTTGATTGCCAAAACTCCTAGGGAAGCGATTAAACAAGCATTTCAATCGGGACTAATTAGCAATGGACATGACTGGATCGATGCACTTCAAGATCGTAACCTGACCGCACATACTTACAATGAAGAAACCGCGATCGCTGTCGAAGCAAAAATTAGAGGTAGATATTTTCAACTTCTGGAGGAAGTTTATGCGTATTTTAAGAACAAAATAGCAACTTTATGAAATACGGATTAATTGAGCGAGATTTTATTTATATCAATGAAGCAATTCGAGGATTTCCTGAAATTACCGAAGTAATCTTGTTTGGCTCACGGGCAAAAGGAAATTATAAAATAGGCTCGGATGTAGATTTAGCGATAAAGGGCGGTCGTCTTACCTATGAAATTACCGCCCGTTTTGCTGATTGTCTAAATGAAGATAAGCCATTACCCTATTTTTTTGATGTCGTGCATTACGATGCGATCGCCGAACCAAAGCTCAAAGAACATATTGATCGCGTGGGTATTGATATCTACACAATCAATATTGATTTCTCTAAGGCGATCGCTGTTTGATGTTGAGAGTTCATTGGGAGTGATCGCTTGTGGGGGGATATTTTAGGCGATCGCTTTTTGATTGAGATTAGAGGAGCTCTCTATTTGATGTTGTTGGTTGAGGGTGCGATCGCTTGTGGGGTGAAAGTAGGGATATTTGAGGCGATCGCTTTTTGATGATATTAAGGGCGATCGCTGTTTGGTCTTGTTGGTTTGTTGAAAGGCGATCGCTTGTGAGGTGAGAGTATGGGTTTTAGGCGATCGCTTTTTGATGAGATTAGGGGCGATCGCTGTTTGATGTTGTTGGTTTGTTGAGGTGCGATCGCTTGTGTGGTGAAAGTGAGGATGTTTTAGGCGATCGCAAAACTCAAGTTTAGGCTTGATGCTCTGTCATGTATTTTTGTAGAACATTATTGATTAGAGTTTGATAACCGCGTGGAACTTGTTGTTTATACCAAGCCAAAACATTTGGATCAAGTCTCAAGGTTACAGGAACCTTGACAGGTGGAATATTAACCGTTGCATCTTCCCAAAAGTCAGTATCTGTCGCTGGAACGTCCGTATAGTCAATATCAGAATCCTTCATCCGACCAAGGATTTTCAGTTGTTCTTCTCTCGATATAGCCATAATAAATTCTCCTTTCCTCTTTATTTGCAAGCCTTACAGAAATGAGACGTATTCTTTGTCCTCGCAGGGTGTAGACAGCAAGGAGAACAAACTCTTCCAAGCCACCAAGGGCAATAAAACGAGATTCGCCATAATCTTTGCGATTGTCAGGTTTTGAAATCCAAATACCCGAAAAAATTTCCTTGGCAAACTCAAAATCAATTCCATGCTTGGCAATGTTGGCGCTGTTTTTTTGGTTGTCCCATTCAAAATCTATGTCTATACTGTAGCCAATCAAAATACATGATGTCAATACATCAAATATATCGTTGTTTGCTTGAGATTAGGGGCGATCGCTGTTTGGTGTTGTTGGTTTGTTGAAGGGCGATCGCTTGTGTGGTGGGAAAGTATGGATATTTTAGGCGATCGCTTTGTGATTGAGATTAGGGGGCGATCTCTGTTTGATGTTTTTGGTTTGTTGAGGGGCGATCGCTTTGTGGTGAGATTAGGGGCGATCGCTGTTTAATGATGTTGGTTTGTTGGGGCGATTGCTTTGTTATTGAGATTAGGGCAATCGCTGTTTGATGTTGTTGGTTTGTTGAGGGGCGATCGCTTGTGTGGTGGAAGTGTGGATATTTGAGGCGATCGCTTTTTGATTGAGATTAGGGGCGAACGTTGTTTGATGTTGTTGGTTTGTTGAGGAGGCGCTCGCTTTATGGAGACACTTATGTAAAGGCTATTTCATTTTATTTTTACTATTGAGGGCGATTCCCTCTTTGCTACCGTGTTAGTACCAGTTAATACTAGAATATGTAATTAGGAGCAAGCTTTTAGTAATCTTCTAAACACTGTAGATGGCTATATTAAAACCAAAGTAATTATGTTAAGTATAGAAAGTCCAAAAGCAATAGCTGAAGAAGAACTAGAAGAACAGTCTGAAAGTGATCTAGAAGATACAGATGAAGCTTTACCGTTTAACTATTCAATAACAAGCTACGGGGCTGATTATCCAACTGATGGTCTAGTCAAACGACTAAATCGAGGAGATATTTATGTGCCAGACTTTCAACGTGGCTATGTGTGGAAACTGAAGGAAGCTTCTAAATTTATTGAATCCCTACTGTTAGGTTTACCCGTGCCAGGAATTTTTCTCTCAAAAGAGACAGAAACACAAAAACTTTTAGTTATAGATGGTCAACAAAGATTAAGAACAATTCAGTATTTTTATAACCGTGTTTTTGAGCCTACTAAACAGGAATTTTCTTTAGATGGAATTTCTCCACAATTTAACGGCAAAACATATAATTCATTGAGTGAAGAAGATAGACGTAGACTAGATGATTCTATTATTCCTGCAACAGTTATTAGACAAGATGAACCTTCAGAAGATCAAGATAGTATTTACCAGATTTTTGAGAGGCTTAATACTGGTGGAGTTAAATTACAAGCTCAAGAAATTCGCGCTTGTATATATCATGGAGAATTTAATGATTTGATCAAAGAATTAAATAATCATCCAGAATGGAGAAAGATTTATGGACGTATAGATCCTCGCATGAAGGATCAGGAACTTATTTTAAGATTTCTAGCCTTATACTTTTGTGCGGATACTTATACCAAACCTATGAAAGGTTTTTTAAATAGCTTTATGGGTAAAAATCAACACTTACAAGTCTACAGCGCACAAAATATAATAAGTATTTTTATCAGCACAATTGAGTTAATTTCAATTTCTATTGGTAATGAAGCTTTCAGAAAATCACACAGAATTAATGCTGCTATTTTTGATGCAGTTATGGTTGGATTAGCATTGAGATTAAAAAATGGACAAGTTACTAATAAATCTTCTGTCAAAATGTGCTATGAAGAGCTATTACAGAATTCAAAATTTCTTGATGCAAGTGTAAATACAGCGCGTACCACAGAGACTTCTAATGTTAGAGATCGTTTAAAAGAAGCAATTAAGGCATTTGCCGATGTGGTATGAGCGATAAAGAAATTCTACGTTATCAACGCGAGCTTGATGATTTGTTTGATAAAGTATCAAGCTTAAACTCAGATCCAGAAATGCAATCTCATTGGGCAAAATATCTGTGTATTCGTGTATCAGGTTTTTTAGAAGTCGCTGTATCCACAATATATAAAAAATATGCCAAAGAGAAAGCCCACCCATTTGTCGTTAACTATGTTGAGAGGCAATTATCTAGTTTTCAAAACCCCAAGATGGAAAAAATTTTGAATATTACTAGGTCATTTAATCCTAAATGGGCGGAAGAGATTGAACTAAAACTAAGTAAGAATACTGAAATTAAAGATTCAATTGATAGTATAGTTGAAGTTAGAAATAAGATTGCTCATGGAGAGAATATTGGTATTACATATTCAAAGATGAAAGGTTACTATAAAAATGCGTTAAAACTTGTAAATCTTCTTGAAGAGCAATGTGATGAATAATTTCGTTATATGTAAATTTTCGTGTGAAGCACAACTACCTAATTAATCTTGTTTGGTCAGATGAAGACAAATGCTATTTAGTGGAATTACCTGAATTTGCCAATGCCTTGCAGCGATACTTTACGCATGGTGATAATTATGCAGATGCGATCGCTAATGCAGAAGAGGTATTAGAACTTTTAATCGAAGATTACAAAGCGACGGGTAAACCGTTACCATCGCCTCAAATATTGCAGTTAGCTTAGTCAATTTATATGAAAGCTGAAGAGTTAGATAAAAAGTTTGATGATGGTGAAGATGTCTTAGATTTGTTTGATCTATCTACTTTGAAACGTCCTGATATAGAAGCTACATTATTGCGTAATCCTCATGTTGGCGAAATTTTGCGGCATGAGTTTTTTGAAAAGTTAGATATTGATGCAAATAGTCTGGCTGATAGTTTGCGGTTGCCCTATTTGAGTATGCAGCAAATTATTCAAGGTAAGGCTCCGATGACTGCGGATGTGGATTTGCGCTTATGTCGCTATTTTGGACTATCGGATGGTTATTTTTTGCGGTTGCATTATGACTATGAGTTGATGGAAGCAAAAAGGAATTTAGGTGATATATTGCGTCAAATACTCCCGATTGCAGCTTTACATTAAATTACTTATTGAGTGATTCACCTAATCTTATCGCTAAAATATAGTGAGTATTTTTTATATTTGTTTATGAATACGCTAACTCCAACGCGACAACAGATTATTGAGGTAATTGATAACTTACCAGAGGATGCTTTCTCTGAGCTTGTTAGTTTTATCGGCTATCTTCGCTACAAGGCTATTGAAACAAAAACAGCACAACCTCATAACAGTTTTTTACTGTCAATTGCTGGCTTGAGTGCTTCCAATGAAAAAGATGTTTCGGAGAGGGATGAAGAGATTTTAGCAAGTGAAGTAAATCCGATTCGTGGTTGGAGTCTTCATGCAGATGAACAAGGATGACTGTTGTACTTGATACTAGCTTTCTGTTTGCTCTAACGGATTTAACAGATCGTAATCACGATCGCGTTTTGTCTGTAGTGAAAAGTATCAATGAGCCATTACTGCTTCCTAGTGTCGTTTTGCCTGAAGTTTGTTATTTGATTGCTTCAAGGTTAGGACATCAGGTGATGCGGAAATTTATTGCTAATTTGGTTGTTAGTGGCGTTCAAATAGAATCGATGACAGCAACAGATTTGGAACGAGTTAATCAAATTTTAGAGCAGTATGCTGATAGTCAACTTGATTTTGTTGATGCGGTAATTGTGGCGATCTCTGAAAGATTAAGAATTACTCGCGTTTTAACTTTGGATCGCCGTGATTTTTCGATTATGCGTCCTAGGCATTGTGATTATTTTGAGATATTGCCTTAGATAATGATATTCAGCAATCCATTAGTGAAATTTTGAATTAAGAGGGAATAATCATGTCATCCAAAAAATACTATGCTGTTTTAAACGGTAGAAAGACAGGGATATTTGAAAGCTGGGCAGAATGTGAAGAGCAGATTAAAGGTTTTAGTGGTGTGCTGTATAAATCATTTAAAAGCAGAGGTCAAGCCGAAGAAGCTTTAGGACTGATTTCTCAATCAATACTTTTTCCCGTTGAATCAAAAGAAGTTAAATGGAAAGAACCAATATTTCCTGCTAGTGAGATAATCATGGACAGTGTTTGTGTTGATGCTTCATGTATTGGCAATCCAGGGGATGTTGAGTATAGAGGTATTTACATGGCAACACGCGAAGTGATTTTTCATAAGCGACCTATGTCCAATGGTACAAATAATCTTGGAGAATTCCTAGCCATTATTCATTCACTTGCTTATCTGAAGAAAAAAGAAAGTAACATACCTATTTATTCTGATTCAGAAACGGCTATTATTTGGATTAGAAATAAGAAAGTACGAACCAAGCTAGAAAAGAGCAATGATAATGAAGAAATTTTTGATTTAACAGAAAGAGGATTGAAGTGGTTAGAAAATAATGACTACTCTAATCCTATTTTAAAGTGGGACACAGTAAATTGGGGTGAAATCCCTGCTGATTTTGGTCGCAAGTAAGTTTATAAATAATCGTTTATAAAAGAAGAAGATGCATACAGATGAGATCGCTTTTTGATGCTGTTTTTGGTGTTTTGCTGGCGATCGCTTGTTCGTTAAAGTATAGATATTTTAGGCGATCGCTTTTTGGTTGAGATTAGAGGCGATCACTGTTTTGATGTTGTTGGTTTGTTGAATGGCGATCGCTTGTGAGGGAAAGTGTTGATGTTTTAGGCGATCAATTTTTGATTGAGATTAGGGGCGATCGCTTGTGGGGTGAAAGTAGGGGGCGATCGCTTTTTGATGAGATTAGGGGCGATCTCATTAGTTTGGGTTTTAAGATTAGAATTGTTTCTGTTAAGCGATCACATAATAGTAATAATAAAGTAGATGTTTAGGTTTTAATTACATCCGTAATGTACAAATATCAACAAAAAACAATGCAACTTTTTACTGTTGGTCATTCTAATCACAGCATCAAGACTTTTATTGAACTTCTGCAAAAGCATGAAATTACGGCTTTAGCTGATGTGCGATCGCACCCCTATAGCCGTTATCTACCTGATTATTGCCAAGCACAGTTAAAGAATCATTTAGAAACTGAAAAAATCCGTTATGTATTTCTAGGTCAAGAGTTAGGTGCTAGACCCGAAGACCAAAGCTGCTATATCGATGGTAAAGCGATTTATGAAAAAATTGCCGCCACAGATTTATTTACCGATGGCTTTAGGCGCATTCTCAAAGGGATCAAGAGTCGTCACAGAATCGCGTTGATGTGTGCCGAAAAAGATCCTATGACCTGTCATCGGGCAATTTTGGTTTGTCCTCAACTCAAAGAATATGATTTGGATATGCAGCATATTCAACCCGATGGAAAGCTAGAATCTCACGGAGAGTTAGAAGATCGGCTTTTGACTAAACATGGTTTTAAGGGTGTTATTCAAACCTCATTGTTTGATATGTCATTTCACAATGATCTAGCTCCTGAAGATCAGCTTGTAGAAGCGTATAGAAAACAAGGTGAAGAAATAGCCTATGTGGAAACTAAAGTGGAAAGAGAAGTCTATGCCTAGTTCTATTCAACTATTCACGATTGGATTTACTCAAAAGAGTGCTGAGCAGTTTTTTGAAACTTTGATCAATTCTGGAGTAAAGACATTAATTGACACAAGACTAAACAATGTCTCTCAGTTGGCAGGGTTTGCTAAAAAAAATGACTTAAAGTATTTTCTCAAGCAGATTGGTGGTATTGATTACATTCACATTACTGATTTAGCGCCAACCAAAGATATTTTAGATGAATATAAAAAAGATAAAGGAGATTGGGAAGTATATGAACAGAAATTTTTTAAGCTAATTTCAGAACGTCAAATTGAAAAGAAAGTCACACCCGAATTAATTAATCATGGCTGTTTGCTATGCAGCGAAGCCAAACCACACAATTGCCATCGCCGACTTGTCGCTGAGTATCTTCAAAATAGTTGGGGAAATGTTGATATTAAGCATCTGTAACAGAAAATCCAGAAGCAATGACAGAAATAGTTTGTTTGGCTAATTCTCGGAAGCACAATAATAAATGTGTTGCAGGGCTTAATCTTAAAACAGGTCAATGGATTCGCCCTATTACAAACACTGAAGATGGTGCAATTCCTAATTATTTAACCTTAATTAATGGCAGATCGTTACAAATTTTGGATCTAGTTGACATTCCTTTAAATGAGAAAGAACGGGGGAAGGGATATGAATCAGAAAATCGACTAATTCGATCAGGAGAATGGAGAATTTCGGGACAGGCTCAATCATCTGATTTGCTTAAGTTTCGAGAATCAGAACTATTACATTTTGAAGAAGATGGGTGGCTACAGGCTGTTCCATATAAATATCTGCGATCGCTGCCTAGAAATAAATGTCATCAGTTTGCAACTTGTGCAAACTGATGACTTTCAAGTTAGACAGAAAGAGTTGGGTAAATGGCGCGGAATTATGCCTATTGGCAATAGCGATGAAGTTTTAAATGCCAGCATTACTGACCCAAAATTATGCAGATTGCTTGATAATGCTCATCAGGTCAGCTCAAATTGCCTACTAATAATGAGTTTCAGGCAACCTTTCCAAAAATCGGAAGATACTGAACTAATGTGCTATCGACTAATTGCAGGTGTGATTGAGCTAACAGGCGATGAATTTTGCCCGATCGCTGAATTAATTATTGAGGTCGATCGAGAAATCGAAAGAGTTGGATGGTCAAAGGAGCAGTGTGTCGAATATTTGGTGCATAATTTCCAAAAGCGATCGCGCACATTAATGAGCCGAGAAGAATTAGATCAATTTCTAACTTATCTTCGTAAATTGCCAGATACATGATGTTTGAGGCGATCGCTTTATTATTGAGATTAGGGGGCGATCGCTGTTTTGATCTTGTTGTTTGTGTTTGGGGCGATGGAGACACTTATGCAGAGGCGATCGCATGGTTTAAAATCCTTTTTTTTGTATGATAACTTGAGTATAGAAAACCTAATCAAACAAACACGAAAGTTATGAGTACCCCTGTAACTATTGATGACATCTACAAACTATTTCAAGCCTCTAAAGAGGAGTATGATCGCCGTGCTGCTGAAGCTGATCGCCGTATGATAAAGCTAGAAAAAACAGTTGATAGAACTAGTAAGGCAGTTGAAGCACTTACAACAAGATGGGGACGTTTTGTCGAAGAGTTAGTTGAACCTGCGGTTTTGCGACTATTTCAAGAAAAAGGCATTGATGTAAAAGAAGTACATCCTCGTGCCAGAACTAAGCGTCAAGGGTTTGCTATGGAAATAGATATTCTGGCTGTGGATGATACGGAATTAGTGTTAGTGGAATGTAAGTCCCGTTTATCAAAGGATGATGTGGATGAGTTTGTTGAGAAATTAAGTCGCTTTAAAGATTCCTTTCCTCATTACGACAACTATAAAGCCTATGGTGCTGTGGCAGGAATTGAGATTAATGAGGGGATAGATCGTTATGCCTATCGTCAAGGTTTGTTTGTGATTAAGCCTTCGGGTGATGGTGTGGCGATCGCCAATGATGACGATTTTAAACCTGTTACATGGTGAGTTTAGCGGTTTGTTATAGTGATATGTACCTTAGCGTAGGCTGAAACGTAATGCTCAAATCTCAGTTAGGACAAAAAACAAATTTAGAGCTAAAAACAAGTAATGATTTATCAAATGACTTGTATGAGATAGATTTTTATGCTTGGACACAGGAGCAGTCAGCACTATTAAGTCGTGGTCAATGGCAGTCTCTAGATATAGACAATTTGGTGGAGGAAATTGAGTCGTTGGGTAAGCAGCAAAAACAAGAACTTCGCAATCGTTTGGGTGTTTTGATTGGACATTTGCTGAAGTGGGAATTTCAACCCGAATTGCACGGTAAAAGCTGGCGGTCAACTATTGTCGAACAACGCGATCGCATCAAACTGCATTTAAAAGATAATCCCAGTTTGAAGTCCTATCTCGATGAAGCAGTAATCGAAGCCCATAGACTGGCTCTATCCTTGGTTGTGCGAGAAACGCCTTTCGATTATCCAGATTTACCCTCAGATTGTCCCTATGCGATCGCCCAAATCCTCGATCCTCAGTTCCCAGAAGATTTATCACTGCGTTAATTTCCAAATTTTTTGGATAGTGGGGCGATGATTCCAGAAATGTATCCTGAGATTGGTTCACCTGTGGGGGCGGTGGTGGTTGGCTATACTGAAGATGATCGCAATCAAGTTTGGTTGAGTGTTAAGCCAAGTGTGTTGCAAAAGTCTTTGGTTAAGTTGAGATTGCCAGTTGTGAGCCAAATTTAAATTTTCATGTATCGTTAATGGAGGTATTAAAACTTTTAACCGAAGATTACGCTCAGGTAAATCATTTACCATTCCGATCACCTCAAGTATTTCAATTAGCTTAGTTAAGCTGATCAACAGTCAATATTTAATCTTTAGATTGTAGAGTATTTATAGGTAATATCACTTAAAGTTTATGCCACAGTTTATTTTTCTAAAGCAACAATGGATTGATATTTATGAAGCATCAACAAAAGCTAATACTAATATTCAGGAAGAACCAAGAGCTTCAGGAATGTTCTGTCGGTCTGCATTAGAATTATTAGTTAAGAAGATATATGATTATGACCCTCGATTAGCTTATGAAGATATTCATGGTATAGAACTTAGAAAGCTAATTAACTCTAGTCTTTTCAAACAAACTGTTGCCAGTAAACTAGTTGAATTATCAAATTCTGTTGTTACTTTTGGTAATAAAGCAATTCATACATGGGATGAAGACTTTACAATATATGAAGCCCAAATTTGTATAGATAGTTTCTATAAAATTGCTGTATGGTTTGCAAATGAATATAGAAATCAAAATGCTTTATGTAGTAACGATCTCAACAGTTTTTATATTTATAAACTACAAGGAGATACATATCTTGATGAAGAATTATATGAAGAGGCTATAGAAGTTTATACAAAGGCTATTTACGTTAACCCTAAATCCTGTTTGACTTATAACTCAAGAGGTTATGCTAAAGCCCAAACAGGAAAATATAGAGAAGCAATTGATGATTATAATGAAGCAATTAATATTTATTCAAAGTTCTCTTTGGCGTTAAAAAATAGAGGCGAGGCTAAGCGTCATATCTGGGATTATGAAGGAGCCATTTCTGATTACAGTGAAATCATTCGACTTCAACCAGAACAACATAGTTATTACAAAGCAAGAGCAGAATTAAAGGTTAAAGTAAAAGATTATAGTGGTGCAATAAACGATTATGAGAAATCTATAAAATTAGACCCTGAATAAATTAAATTAAATGAAGAAATAAAAAAGTTAGAATCTAAAATAATAATCCAAAGATAAAAGATATAAAAAAACGGCGTTGCATAATGAAGTATGAGTTCAAACAAGAAAGATGAAGTGTCCAAAGTGTGGATCAGAACACATAAGGAAAAATGGAATTAAGCAAGGAAAGCAAAATCACATTTGTGCTGACTGTGGACGACAGTTTATAAATCCCAGTG
>CALRWX020000013.1:0-54995 GCA_943371975.1 Pseudanabaena sp. UWO311
CCCCCCCCCCCCCCCCCACGCCTAATTAAGCTACTAGATAATGGGCAAAACTTTGAAAATCACAGCAATACGGTTGAAAATGTGGGAATGATCTCATCGCAATGTAAGCTTAAGTACTAAGTTATAGATAGCTTGGCTAAAACTTGTTCGAGTAGTTTATAAGGAAATGTCTGCAAATGAATTTGATGTGGGGCTAGGTGTATGAAGTGGGTTACTAGTCTTTCGACAAAAATATCTTTGGAAGCTGCGGTGCAAGACATTTCGCAGCAAGTATCTGCTGGTCTTGGGGATCTCTCGCTTGACTTAGGCTTTTTATTTGTATCCACCGCTTTTTCTAGTGACTATCCTCGCTTGTTGCCCTTACTTGCCAATAAACTACCGATCAAAAAATTAGTTGGTTGCTCAGGTGGTGGCATCGTTGGTAATGGTCGAGAGTTTGAAGATAAACCTGCGATCGCATTACTAATTGGACATTTACCAAACACCGAAGCCAAAGTATTTCATTTAGATGATAATGACTTACCCGATCTCGATAGCTCTCCCGATCGCTGGGAAAAATTAACCGAAGTCGCACCATCCCTTGCCCCTAGTTTTGTCTTAGTTGGTGATCCATTCTCATTTCCGATTAACGATTTGATTCAAGGGCTAGATTTTGCTTATCCAAATGCAGTCAAAGTGGGTGGATTGGCTAGTAGTGGTGGGATGGGAGCTAATGCTTTGTTTTGCTTTCATGAAGAGAATAAATATAAGCTTTACCGTACGGGCTTGCTTGGTGTGGCGCTATGGGGTGATGTGACGATTGATCCTGTAGTTGCTCAGGGTTGCCGCCCTATTGGCAAAATCATGCAGGTTTCCGAATGTGAGCGCAATTTAATTTTAGGTTTAGAGGGTAAACCGCCTCTAAGTCTATTGCAGGATACTGTTGGGGATTTGAGCCAAAGTGATCGCGAACTCGCGCAACATTCACTATTCATCGGCGTGGTGATGAATGAGTTTAAGGCAAATCCATCACAGGGAGATTTTTTGATTCGTAATATTATTGGTGTTGATCCTCGCTCTGGGGCGATCGCTGTTGGCGATCGGATGCGTCCGGGGCAGAGGATTCAGCTACATTTACGCGATGGCAAAGCTTCGGCGACAGATCTAGAAGAAGCGCTTGTTAATTATTTAAATCAGTTAGGCTTAGAAGCTCCTAATGTAGCCCCTACAGCAGCCTTGATGTTTTCCTGTATGGGACGGGGTGAACGACTTTATGGTAAGTCCAATTTCGATTCGGATTTATTACAAAAGCATATTGGTTTAATTCCTTTTAGTGGCTTTTTCTGTTCAGGAGAAATTGGTCCTGTCGGTGGTACAACATTTCTACATGGCTACACTTCAGTCTTCGGGATTGTTCGCCCTAAAAGTTAATAGAGAAACCAGTCTGGAAAACCTATAAAAAAGAAAAATCAATAGAATACCGTTGAATCCATTATCTAAATAATTTGAGAAGGTTTGTCCCGAAGGGACAAACCTTCTCAAATTATTTAGGGCTAATTGGCACTCACCATAGTTTGCTTATTAAAGGCAAATTGTTTGAGAATGCGATCACAAATTTGTCCACTGGATAAACCGAGGGAATTGAATGACTGTTCTGGCGAAGCATGTTCAACCAGAACGTCAGGAACTCCAATACGATAAACGGGAGTTAGTACATTCGCATCATTCAAAGCTTCCAGAACCGCACTACCAAAACCACCCATCAAGCAACCTTCTTCCACTGTGACCACTTTGCCAATTTTTTGCGCAAGGGGCAGAATTAGCTCAGTATCTAGGGGTTTTGCGAATCGAGCATTAACGACTGTGGCGCTAATTCCATGCTCATTGAGCAGTTCGGCAACTTGCAGGGAAGGATAAACCATAGAGCCATAGGCGAGCAACAAGACATCCTTACCTTCGCGTAAGACTTCCGCTTTGCCGATGGCTAATGCCTCGATATCTTCATCTTGCAATGGTGTACCTATACCGTTACCGCGAGGATAACGCATGGCAGTGGGTCCATTATGAGTTAAGCCTGTGACGATCATGCTTTGCATTTCTGCTTCATCCTTAGGAGCCATCAGTACTATGTTGGGAATGCAGCGTAGATAGGCGATGTCATACATACCTTGGTGGGTAGGACCATCAGCACCAACAATGCCTGCGCGATCTAAGCAGAGGAATACAGGTAAGTTCTGAATGCAGATGTCATGCACGATCTGGTCAAAACCACGCTGTAGAAAAGTGGAATAAATCGCAGCAACGGGGCGCATCCCTTCACAAGCCATACCTGCGGCAACCGTGAGCGCGTGTTGTTCGGCAATACCGACATCAATAAATTGATTGGGTAATACAGCTTGAAATTTATCCAAACCCGTACCAGTAGACATCGCGGCGGTAATCGCAACAATACGCTTGTCATGCTCCGCAAGTTTAATTAGTGTATCGGCAAAAACCTTGGAATAGCTAGGAGGCTTCGGTTTGCTAGAACTAGAAGGTTTTGCCTTGCCTGTGGCGAGGTCAAAGGAATTTTGAGCATGATAGCCAACGCGATCCGCTTCTGCATAGCTATAGCCCTTACCCTTAGTGGTGCTAACATGAACCATAACGGGACCTGTGAGCGTATGCGCCATCTTGAAGGTGGCAATCAATTCCTTCAGATTATGTCCATCAACGGGGCCAATGTAAGTAAAGCCAAGTTCTTCAAATACGGCTCCCACTTTGTTTTGAACCATCGTCACGATCTTGAGATTGTCTTTGATTCTTTCAATCTCAGGGCTGATTTGTTCGCCCACAAAGGGAATATTGCGAATTTGTCCTTCGATATTACTGGTAATAAATTTCATCGGTGGGCTGAGGCGCATTTTATTCAGATACTTAGGAATTGCGCCTACATTAGGAGAAATCGACATTTCATTGTCATTGAGGACAACTAATAAATTCGTTTTGGGAAGATGTCCTGCGTGGTTAATTGCTTCGAGTGCCATCCCACCTGTCAAGGAGCCATCACCAATAATCGCCACCGTTTTGTAATTGTCGCCTTGCAAATCACGGGCGATCGCCATGCCAAGAGCAGCCGAAATACTGGTCGAAGCATGTCCTGCTCCGAAATGGTCAAATTCACTTTCGCGGCGGTTGAGATAACCTGCAATGCCATCTTTTTGACGCAAAGTATGGAAATTTTTGTAGCGCCCTGTGATTAATTTGTGGGGATAAGCCTGATGCCCCACATCCCAAACTACTTTGTCACGGTCTAAATCAAGGGTTTGGTATAAAGCGAGGGTCAATTCCACTACGCCTAGCCCAGGTCCTAAATGTCCACCTGTGGCGGCGATCGTTTCTAAATGCTTTTGACGAATTTCCTTAGCTATAGACTCCAATTGCGAGATCGTCAGACCATGCAATTGATTAGGGTGGGTAACATCACTTAACCGCATATATACTTGGTTTTTATAAAATAACTCCCTTTAGTTTAACTGACACACCGCCCTCAAAGGTTCATTGCGATCGCAGTAATTTAATTTGAGTGGATGGGCAATAGTTGCTCCAGTGATCGCTCCTACGGGCGCAAGAACTATCCCTATAAACATTACTGGTAAAATCTCATATCTTGAGCCTGTACCTAGTCCTTGTATTACTCCAGGTATAGAAAACATCGGAATCATGCAGACAATCTCTATACCAAAGAAACAACCGAGCGCCGCGTATAAAATTGTCGCGTCATCTTTAGGCTTTGTTACCAGAAAAATTAATGCCAACAATACACTACATAAAACAGCTAGGGATGCACTCCATAGAGTGCTATTAACAAGACTCGGTATGATGTATTTAAAGACTAAATTGGTGTTCAGCATAGCTAGCAAAAGTGATCGCGATTAGTTTTTTGTAAAGTCAAAACCTTAAGATAGAGTTGCAGCACTTCGCGCCGCAACTCTATCTTAAGGTTTTGAGCATAAAGCGCTTTATGTCCTGATTTATCCATAGTCTTGCTCAACTCATTGGAGAGTTATGTGGACATTTCATGCCATCAGCTACTGCCCTAAGGTGAGTATTTGTGAATAAGAACAGTTATACAATAGTTTTTTGTCTAAGAGCCTACGGACAGAAGGTTGCCTGTCTTTAACCGATGAGCGTGACAATGACTGAACAAACAATCGAACAAGCATTGATCGAAAAATTAGGAGATCTCAAATATATCTATCGTCCTGATATCCGCGATCGCGCCAAACTAGAGCAAAACTTTCGCGAGAAGTTCGAGTCGCTTAACCGTGTGCATCTCACAGATGGGGAATTCTCTCGACTGTTGGAGCAGATTATTACGGCTGATGTTTTTACGGCGGCTCGTCATCTACGCGATCGCAATAGTTTTGAGCGGGACGACGGCACACCTCTTTATTACACCCTCGTTAATATCAAAGACTGGTGTAAAAACACTTTTGAGGTGATCAATCAGCTTCGCATCAATACTGCTAGTAGTCATCACCGCTATGATGTGCTGCTGCTAATCAATGGTGTACCAGTGGTACAAATAGAGCTAAAAAATCTGGGCATTACTCCGCGCCGTGCCATACAGCAGATCGTTGATTATAAAAACGATATTGGCAATGGCTACACCAAAACTCTGCTTTGCTTCCTACAATTGTTCATTGTCAGTAACCGCAGCGATACTTGGTACTTTGCCAACAACAACAACCGCCATTTCAGTTTTGATGCGGAAGAGCGCTTTTTGCCGATCTATCAGTTCGCTGGGGAAGACAACAGAAAAATCACCCATTTGGATAGCTTCGCTGAGAAGTTTCTGGCTAAATGTACGCTAGGGCAGATGATCAGCCGTTACATGGTGCTGGTGGCTGGTGAGCAGAAGCTGATGATGATGCGTCCCTATCAGATTTATGCTGTTAAGTCGATTGTGGAGTCCATTCATCAGAATTGCGGCAATGGGTACATTTGGCATACTACGGGGAGTGGCAAGACGCTCACTTCTTTTAAGGCTTCGACACTACTCAAGGATAATCCAGATGTTGAGAAATGCCTGTTTGTGGTCGATCGCAAGGATCTCGATCGCCAAACGCGGGAAGAATTTAATAAGTTTCAAGAAGGTTGTGTCGAAGAAAATACCAACACGGAATCCCTAGTGCAGCGTTTGCTATCTGATGACTATGCCGACAAGGTGATTGTTACTACGATTCAGAAGCTTAGTTTAGCTCTGGATGACACAAGCAAAAATGGCAAAAAGCGCAACTATAAGCAACGGCTGGAGTCACTTCGCCATAAGCGCATTGTGTTTATTTTTGATGAATGCCATCGATCGCAATTTGGCGAAAACCATAGGGCGATCGTAGAATTTTTCCCCAACGCGCAACTATTTGGCTTTACGGGTACGCCCATCTTCGATCGAAACGCTACCTATCAGCAGATTGAGGGGCAAGAAGCCTCATATAAAACTACGGCAGATATCTTTCAGCATCAACTGCACTCCTACACTATTACTGATGCGATCGAAGATCGCAATGTGCTGCGCTTCCACATTGACTATTACAAGCCCGAAGGTAAGAATCCGCCCAAACAGGGGGAAGCCATAGCTAAAAAGGCAATTGTTGAGGCAATTCTGACAAAGCACGATGCCGCGACTGCTGGGCGGAAGTTCAACGCGATTCTCGCTACAAGCTCGATTAATGATGCGATCGCCTATCACGATCTGTTTAAAGAAATTCAGTCGGAAAAACAGGCGGAAGATAGTGACTTTCAGCCTTTGAACATTGCCTGTGTATTTTCACCTCCTGCTATAGGTAAGGCTGAAGGCAATGAGGACGTGAGACAACTCCAAGAAGATTTACCCACTGAAAAGGCGGATAACCAAGTTGAACCAGAGGTAAAGAAGGCGGCGCTAAAAGCGATCATGTCTGATTACAATGCCCAATATGGTACAAATCACGATATCAACACCTTCGATTTGTACTATCAGGATGTGCAGAAGCGGATCAAGGATCATCAATACACTAACCAAGATTTGCCCCATGCCCAAAAGATCGACATTACGATCGTTGTGGATATGCTGCTGACGGGCTTCGATTCCAAATATTTAAATACGCTCTATGTCGATAAAAATTTGAAATATCACGGGCTAATTCAGGCGTTTTCGCGCACCAATCGCGTGCTGAATGACACTAAGCCCTATGGCAATATTCTCGATTTTCGCCAGCAGCAAAGCGCTGTTGATGAAGCGATCAAGCTATTCTCTGGTGAAGATAAAGACCGAGCTAAAGAAATTTGGTTAGTCGATCCTGCTCCTGTGGCGATCGCTAAGCTTGAAGTAGCGGTTAACAAACTCGATGAGTTTATGCAATCCCAAGGTTTAGCCTATGCCCCCGAATCAGTGCCTAATCTCAAGGGTGATGCGGCGCGGGGTCAGTTTGTCAATCTCTTTAAGGAGGTGCAACGCCTCAAGACGCAACTCGACCAATACACTGACCTGACCACAGAAAATACTACGGCGATCGCAGAAGTGATTCCCCAAGAGCAGTTACAAGCATTTCGAGGTGTATATCTGGAGACTGCCCAACGGCTCAAGGTACAGCAGGGCAAGGGTAGCACCAGCTCAGAAGTCGAGCAACTGGATTTTGAATTTGTGTTGTTTGCTTCAGCAGTGATTGATTACGATTACATCATGGGGTTGATCGCTCGCTATACGCAGGAGAAATCGGATAAGCAGAATATGTCCCACGCTCAGTTGATCGGTCTGATTCAGTCTGATGCTAAGTTTATGGATGAGGATATTGCTGCCTATATTGATACGTTGCCTATAGGGAAGAGCTTAGATGAAAGGGCGATCCGTCAGGGATATGAACAGTTCAAGGCGGAGAAAAATGCGCGTGAGTTGGCGGCGATCGCTAATAAGCATGGGCTAGAATCTACGGTGCTGCAAACTTTTGTGGATGGCATTTTGCGGCGGATGATTTTTGATGGTGAGCAACTTGGCGATTTGTTGGCTCCCTTAGATTTGGGCTGGAAGGCTCGAACCAAGAAGGAATTAGCTTTGATGGAGGATTTAATTCCGTTGTTGCACAAGCTGGCACATGGGCGAGAAATTTCGGGGTTGGGGGCGTATGAGTCATAATTTAATCATTACACAGGAGTTTGATATGAATCAGGTGCAATTATTAGAAAAATTTCACGCTCTGCCTTCAGATAAGCAGGTGCAGGTGTTCGATTTTATTGATTTTCTATCAGCCCGTAGTTCATTGCAATTAAGGACTAAACAATGTCTAGCCGAGTGGTTGTTAGTGATGCCTGATGTTGGTTTGGATGAAGATTTTACACGGGTAGACGGGTTAGAGGTGGTGGGCGATGTATTTAATTGATACCAATGTTATTAGTGAGTTACGCAAGCGCAAGTCGGCGAATCCCAATGTCGTTGCTTTTTTTAGTGAGGCGGCACAGAAACAAACACCCATGTTTTTATCGGTGATCACAGTTGGCGAACTGCGCCGAGGTGTAGATTTGATTCGCTATCGGGGCGATCGCATTCAGGCTGAATTGCTTGAGGATTGGTTGAATAAGTTGCTCTTAGAGTTTGGAGATTTTATTTTACCGTTCGATAAGGCTGCGGCTCAGGTGTGGGGGAAGCTACGAGTACCACATCCAGAAAACCCGTTAGACAAACAGATTGCGGCTACAGCGTTAGTGCATGGGTTAATTGTTGTGACTCGTAATCAAAAAGATTTTATGGGTACAGGAGTAGAGGTTTTTAATCCGTTTTCATGATCTATGAGCAGTAAAAGCGCTAAACTCTCACCACTGGCGAGAGAATTATAAATAAATGTCTATGAGTTGTTTACAAATGAGTCTGTTTTTGTTTGGAAATCACAGGATGGGGGTGAGCTATGAGTGTGCCTAAGTTGCGTTTTCCTGAGTTTCGGGATTCGGGAGAGTGGGAAGAGAAAGAATTATCTCAAGTATGTGAAATCAATCCTTCTGTAAATAATTTGCCAGAAACTTTTGTTTACATTGATCTTGAATCAGTTGATTCAGGCAATCTGCTTCAGAAAAAAATTATTTCGAGAGAAGGCGCACCAAGTAGAGCGCAAAGGCTACTAAAGAGAGATGATGTTATATTTCAAATGGTGAGACCTTACCAGAGAAACAACTATTATTTTAATGTAAATGACGGTATTAGTTATGTTGCAT
Source organism: Pseudanabaena sp. UWO311 (assembly GCA_943371975.1). Taxonomy (GTDB): domain Bacteria; phylum Cyanobacteriota; class Cyanobacteriia; order Pseudanabaenales; family Pseudanabaenaceae; genus Pseudanabaena. The sequence goes on from CALRWX020000013.1 coordinate 8,206, forward strand.
CAACGGGGTACGCCCAATTAAGAGCGTATGACTCAAGTTTGTATTTATTTCAATATCTACACAATGATAATTTTGTTGATAGGGTTTTAGCCAAATGTACTGGGTCTAATTATCCTGCAATAAATTCAAGTGACTTATCAACAATATTAGTAGAAGTCCCCAGTCTACTAGAACAACAAAAAATCGCTGACTGTCTTTCTTCTCTTGACGATCGCATCACCTTAGAAACCCAAAAACTCGACACCCTCAAAGCCCACAAAAAAGGGCTAATGCATCAGCTTTTCCCCGCAGAAGGCGAAACCCTGCCAAAATTACGATTCCCTGAGTTTCGTGATTCGAGAGAGTGGGTAGAGAAAGCTATCAGTGAAATAATCCCTCCAAGCGATAAATATGCAATTGTAGACGGACCCTTTGGCTCTAATTTAAAAACCATTCATTATCAAAGTGAGGGAGTTCCAATAATTACAAGCGGATATGTTACAGATGGTTTCTTTAATGTAGACAAATACTTGTATGTAAGCCAAGAAAAATTTGAAAAAGAAAAGCGAAGTGCCGTTCGAGGTGGTGATATTGTAATGGCAAAAATTGGTGCAAGATGTGGAGCCAGTGCCATAATTCCAAACAGTCATGAAGTAGGTATTTTGTCTGGTAATGCATTAAAAATTACTATTGACAAGTCCAGATTTATAACAAGTTTTATTTGGCAAATACTTTGGGGATTACATACAAATCAGAGCCTTAATGTGCTTATATCTGTTGGTGCACAACCAGCAATTTCTCTTGTTAATTTAAAAAAATACAAGTTAACTTTACCAACAAAAAAAGAACAAAAAAAAATTGCTGATTGCCTTGCTTCTATTGACGAAGCGATCGCCGCACAAAGTCAAGCGATCGACCTGCTGAAATTGCATAAAAAAGGACTAATGCAGCAACTATTCCCATCCGTTGAGGAGGTAAAAGGATGAATTAGCTATACTTTACGCATCCCCTATTTCAGCCTAGATCAACTTATATAGAGCGATCTCCATGACAACATCAATAGCCGAATTATTACCCACGATCTCAGACTTATCTAATGCTGATAAATTTCAGCTAGTGCAAATTGTGCTGCAACAACTAGCAGCAGAACAAGGCATAAAAACCCCTAAAAAGAGCCTGCGCGGAACCCTCAAGCATTACGCCAATCCGTCACTCATCGATCAAGAATCAACAGCATGGCTCAACGCAGTAGGAGACAACCATGAGCCTAGTTGATGCCAATATTATTCTGCGCTACATACTTGATGACCATCCCGAATTATCAACAGCAGCCGCCGCAATCCTTGAGCAGCAGACCGTAACATTGCCCATCGAAGTCGCCTGTGAAGTCGTGTTTGTCTTGCAAAAAGTCTATGCAGTTGATCGAGAAGAGATTCGCCAGCAGTTGGGAAATTTACTAATTGAAAACTTAGTAGAAATGGAAAAGTCCGCCGTTTTTCTCAAAGCACTAGAATGCTATAGCAAAAGTAAATTTGACTTTGTGGACTGTTTACTCTGGGCATATCACACCGTAGATCAACAAACTATTTTCACCTTCGACAATAAACTTCATAAGTTTATTCAACGCACAGACACCGAGTAACATGGCTGAACAAAATCAAAAACAACTAGGCACAACCCTCTGGGCGATCGCCGATCAACTACGCGGCGCGATGGATGCCGACGACTTCCGCGACTATATGCTGGTATTCATATTCCTGCGTTATCTTTCCGACAACTACGAAACCGCCGCCCAAAAAGAACTAGGGTCAGACTATCCTGATATAGCAATAAAGACCACCCCGTCCCTACGGGACACCCCTCCAAAGGAGGGGAATGTGACCACCCCTGCCCCTCCAGAGGAGGGGAAAAAGAAAAATTCCCCTCCTCTGGAGGGGTGGCAGGCAAAGCCTGACGGGGTGGTCTCTACACCCCTCGCAATTTGGTACGCCCAAAACCCCGACGACATTGCCGAATTTGAGAAACAGATGCGCCGCAAAGTGCATTATGTGATCCAACCGCAACACCTCTGGGGCAGCATTGCGGAAATGGCACGCACCCAAAATGATGAACTACTGAGAACCCTTAACGATGGCTTCAAATACATCGAAAATGAATCCTTTGAAAGCACCTTTCAAGGGCTATTCTCAGAAATTAACCTAGACTCAGAAAAACTCGGCAAAAAGTACAGCGATCGCAATGCCAAACTCTGTACCATCATCAAAGCGATCGCCGAAGGACTCGAAAAATTTTCCACCGACAGCGACACCCTCGGCGATGCCTATGAATACCTGATCGGACAGTTTGCATCAGGCTCAGGCAAAAAAGCAGGGGAATTTTATACACCTCAACAAATTTCTAGCATCCTGTCAGCGATTGTCACCCTCGACAGCCAAGACCCCACCACAGGCAAAAAGAAACATCTCGATAGCGTGCTTGACTTTGCCTGTGGCTCTGGCTCACTGCTGCTCAACGTGCGCCACCAGCTTGGACTCCAAGGCATCAGCAAAATCTACGGGCAAGAAAAAAACATCACCACCTACAACCTAGCGCGGATGAATATGCTGCTGCATGGAGTCAAAGATTCCGAATTCGAGATTTTTCATGGCGACACACTGCCCAACGATTGGGAGATGCTAAAAGAAGCCAACCCCGCCAAAAAGTCATCCTTTGATGCCGTAGTCGCTAACCCACCCTTTAGCTACAGATGGGAACCCACTGAAGCATTGGGTGGTGATGTGCGCTTCAAGAATTACGGACTAGCCCCAAAATCCGCCGCCGACTTTGCCTTTTTACTGCACGGATTTCATTACCTCAAACCAGAAGGCACAATGGCGATCGTGCTACCCCACGGAGTACTATTTCGAGGCGGTGCAGAAGAAAAAATTCGCACCAAACTGCTCAAAGATGGCAACATCGACACCGTAATCGGTTTACCCGCAAACCTGTTCTATTCCACAGGCATCCCAGTCTGCATTCTGGTGCTAAAAAAATGTAAAAAGTCAGATGATGTGTTGTTCATCAACGCCACCGAACACTTCGAGAAAGGCAAGCGCCAAAATCGTCTGCTACCAGAGCATATCAATAAAATTATCGACACCTACCAATTTCGGCGATCAGAGGAGCGTTATTCTCAGATTGTAGACATGGAAGAAATTGAAACCAATGGCTACAACCTAAATATTTCCCGCTATATCAGCACCGCCATCACCGAGGAAGCGATCGATCTAGCTGTAGTCAATGCCAATCTAGTCGAAGTGAAGGCAAAAATCGATCTGTCAACCAAGAAGCATAACCAGTTTCTCAAAGAGCTTGGCTTACCACCTTTACCCTGATTTTTGGGTTTGCAGAAATACGGCTCTTAATTAGGGCATCTGTAATTATCCAAAGTTATCATTGGCGGGTGAGTTCAACCGTTATACTGAGATTTACATAGTTTTTTGCACTATGCCTATATCAGTAGTTACTTCCCCATGCTCTCCGCTAGTCCCGACCTCATAGCCTTAGCGCGATCGCAAATTATTTTGCTGACCCAGAGTTTGGGTGCAGTAGCGAGCGCTATGTATATCACGGAGAATGTAGCGGATGGAATGCCGCCCAACTTGATTGAAGTTGCTGTATTTCCAGAAGAGGGGGTGATCGCTTTACCAGAGGCTTTTTCGGCTGAAAATTATCCCATCTTGTCGATGGGGGCTAGTGGCTTAGTGAGACAACGCCGCTTTGTCTTGCCATTGATTTATGAAGAGGCAATTTTAGGCTTTTTGATGACAGGTCGGGAAGATCGGGACTGGTTTGATTATGAACAATTGCAAATTCAACAAATCGCCAATACTTTAGCGATCGCCTGTGCCCTCGATCGCCGCAATCAATGGTTAACGGCTAATCAACAGCGTAATTACGAAGAACAAAGTAATTTCCTCGCTTCTCTGCTGCATCAACTCCGCAATCCACTTACAGCTATTCGTACCTTTGGTCAGTTACTATCACGGCGCATTGTTGCCGAAGATCCCAATCAAAAATTTGTAACAGGGATTTTGCGCGAAACTCAACATATTCAAGATTTACTCAGCGAAGCCGATCTCCCTACTCCACTCTTACTATCAGAAGCCGAACCTGAAAAGGCACTCTTACCTGCGGCGACGATGGAACTAATGGCGATCGATCTTAGTGAAATTCTAGACGCAATTACCAACTTTGCCAGTGCGATCGCGCAGGAACGCAATATCCAATTTCTATCAAATATTCCTTCTCGTTTGCCTAAGGTATTAGGTAATGAATCAGCTCTGAGAGAAGCGATCGGTAATTTGGTGGAGAATGCACTTAAGTATACTCCTGAACAGGGTTATGTGTTGCTAGGCGCAGATGTGAAACCTGATACAGTTTACATTTATGTTCAAGATACGGGTGTGGGCATTCCTGATGCGGATTTACCACGTTTATTTGAACGCAATTTTCGTGGTAGACAAGCGGATGGTGATATTTCAGGTACGGGGTTGGGACTGGCGATCGCCAATGAGTTAGTCCAAAAAATGGAAGGAAGTATTCATGTCCTTAGTCAAGTTGGGAAAGGTAGTACTTTTGCCGTGACACTAAAGCGATATTAGTTATCGTGGCGCTGCTTTGCCGCGTCACAAGAATTGATCTTTTAAAGCAATCACTATACTTTTACTTCTGGGAAAACCAATGGTTCATTGAGGTTTTGACTCATATTACTAATAATTGCTTGCAAATAGAATCGCAATTGCTGGAATTTAGCAATATTTGGTTGATATGTACCATCCGTCTCAAGATCAAATAAATGTCCTGTAAATAGATCACTACTTAGAGTCGGATCTTCTAAGATTACCCCATGCTCTGGCTCTAGCCAAGGGAATAAACCTTCAGGTAAATCACCTTGCAAAATACTTAAAATGCGATCGCGACAGGCTTTGATGTTCACACCGCGTATTTGTAGTTGTTTTAGCAGTTGAGTAGAATTTATCGACTGAGTTAACTTAAGGCGACAAATTTCTTGCAATAGAAAATAATCAGAATATTGCTGACGCGTAACATCATACAAATGGGGATAAAGGGGAGCAGCTGCTAATCCATTTGCTACAGTTGAAATACCTAATGAATCGATCTTGGCATTAGGTAGCTTTTGAGTAAGCCAACGCGATAGTAATGGAATATGCATCGTGCTACCAAGTAGTAGAACTTGCTGCACATCTTCGCCCAAAATCCCTGCATTGCTGATTACAGCATTGAGTTCACGATTAATTCGTTGGATAAATGGCTGCAAAATCAAGTTTTCCATTTCGCGGCGTAAAACCACAATTGGTTGTCCCATCAGTTCTTCGTTCCAGCTATCGATCTGAATATCTCTACCAAAGGTGATCTTAACGCGATCGGCAAGTTCCAACATTTGCTGACCAATGGTGGAATTGAGTAGATATTGTTGCAATAAGCTACGTTGCTGCGGTGAATCTGTAGCCACATCTGGCAAATTGAGTTGATCAAAGTTGCAGAGATGACGATTAGGATTAGTAATGAGCTGCCAATGGGGATAGAACAACTGCACGATGATATCTTGGCTTAGGCTAATACCCGCATAGTCAAGCCCCTTGATATGAACCTTAGAACGATCAATCGCTTTAATATCAAGAATTCCTTTAATTAAACAGAGACTAGTCGTGACTGCACCTGAATCGATGAGGAGTGTAATCTCTTGAGAAAGTTTCTGATTATGAATCAAAGACAAAACTGGAGCGATCGCCTGTTCTAAAGCCATCACCTGCTCCGCTTGACTTACTAGCTCTGATTTAAGAATTGCCTCTCGCACATTCAAAATATAAGTGTCAGACCAGTTGGTAGGATAGCCAAACACCACGCCACTGAGTTTTAATAAAATTAAACCAAGATCTGGTAGTTTAGGATGACTAGCACGCGTTTGGATTTGCTCGAGCAAATTTTTGAGAGCTGCAATTAACCAACGTAGACTTGCTTGATGTCCATTAGTCCATTGCACAATAGGCTGCCATGTACTAACACCACGGTAAGGTAAGCCGAGTTTTAGAAATTGCTTAAAATGAGTAATAGCAACTTCACCATTTTCTCGTCCAGCATTCTGGAATTTCTTAATGAGAACACGGATCTCCTTAGAAATAGGATCGTCAAGACTATGCTCTTCATTCCAAAGCAGTTTGCATAACATCTCATCAGCATCATCGAGATATAAAGGATAAACCTTGCCAGTATTGGCATTTAGCAAGCTTGTCCGAATTGCTGTACTGCCAATGTCAATACCTAAAATCCAAGTGTGATCAAGGCTATAGACTTCCTTCTCAGGTGGTGGTGGCACTAATGATACACTACGAGATTCCATCACTAAGGAATCAATATCTAACACATTATCGAAGGTGTCAGTAATTGGTGCAACTGATGACAACCCTAATTGTTCACGGTGCTCGTCTAACAATGGCTCACTAAAGTTAAAAGAATTTAGATCTTCTAATAGATTATCCCAGTCATCCTCTTCAAAACTATTTTGAGAATCAGCAAAATTATTCAGTACTGAGTCTTCTAAATCTTTCTCAGAGATAGAACGAGCATCTAAATCAATAAAATTAGCGATCGCATTATTTGGGGATTTTGATAAGTAAAAGGAAGTATCAGGCTTATCTTTAGAAGCCACAAAATTATTTAGCTTGTTATATTCTAAGGAAGCAAAAAATTCATCTGCCGATAGTTCTCCAACTTCAAATTTGCCCTTAGGTGCAATAACTGCTTGAGTCAGCTGTGCTTCTAGCTGCTCCAAAGCAAGACTCCATTCATCTTCTTGGGTAACATTAAGATTTTCAATACTAGGATTTTCAAGAACCGTTGCAACATCTTCGATCGCTACAAAGTTAGTTATATCCGTTGAAGTATTGAGACTGGATACTTCTGACTTAGCAAATCCTTGCAAGATTGTATCAAGTTCTTCAATAATTTCAATAGCCTCGACAAATACAAGAGATTCTTTCATTGTGGTAGCACCAACATCCAGTCCAGAATAGCCATGTCCTTGCCAATTCTGCATGACTGTATCAAGATTCTGAGGTTCTTGGTCTTTTGGTGAGATCTTAGGATTATCAAAATTATTGACAAGAACATGTTCGATTTCTGTACTAGGAGCAAACCCAAATAGGACAGTATCGAATTCACTTTCATCGATCTCTGCTATTAACTTAACGCTTTCAGGAGAATCTTTTTCATCTATTGGTAAATTGTTTTGATGAACAAGCTTTGCTGTTGATGAAGATGGGCTTACTTGGTCAGAAGAGGCTGCAAATAATTGATCGAGTTCATCATTGGTTTCCAAGGGAGTTGATGGAATGTACTTAGCAGCATTTGCAGCAATTACATCGGCAAAAATTGCATCCATATCATCGGAATCATGATCAGATTTTGATTTTGGAGATGCTGTCTCTGATTCAAACAGAGATTCTGATCGATCAAAAACCTCAGGAATTTTATTGAATTTTGTACTAAAGGGAGATGACTGTAAATCCGCAGCGTCGATCACGTTTTCGCCTTGTTGATTAGATGGCTTTAGTGGGGACTTATTTTGTTCACTTGAGATGTCAGATATAGATTTTTCTTGGGGATGAGCATGCATTAATGCATCGGTATCAAGATCAATAATGGTTGGATAGTTTTGGGATTCTTTTCCATCCCAATTAGTTAAAGCATAGGGAGTATTCCGAATAAATTGATCTAGACTATTTGTAGTTGCTGGATCAGCAGATATTACAAAGTCAAGACGTTCTAAATCTGAATTTAATTCATTGATTAGAGAATCTTCCCATTCTGTAAATTCGCTATCATTAGTATTTTTGCTTGCGAGTAATATTACAGATTCATCTGAGTCTGAGGCTTGATCGCTATAATCATAATTAAATAACTTTTCTGCTTCCCGATCTATTTTGCTATCTTGGTTCTTGCTACCGATAATTGCATCTATAGATTCAATCTCTAAAGATGTCACAGAATTAGTATTAAGAATTGAAAGATCTGATATGAGGTTTGTACTTATAGTTGCTTGGTTTGCGGTCGATTGACTTCGTGTCTCTGTGGGTAATTTCGCCATATCGATCGCGTTATCCCCCAGCCACAGCAATAATTCTTGATCGGGAGATACCTCAGCAATATTGGTGGTTAGAACAGAATGGTTACTACTCTCTTCTAGCCATTGCATAAGTTCTGGATCATCAACTGTTCCTCCAGATTCACTAGCTAATTCTGAGGATAAGTTTAATACTGGCAAATCAAGTTCATTGCTATCCGCTATTTCAATAACCTGATTATCAAAATTTTCTACTACTTGAGCTTCTGCTTCTAGATCAAAGTCGGTATTTGCATCTAGCTCTAAATTTTCTGCATCGGTAAAAAGATCAGCTATTGTTTCAACAGACTTACTTGGATCAATTGAAATTTCAAATAAAGTATCAGAAGAAGCACCTAATACAACTTCAATTTCAGTGATTTCAGAATCTTCTTCTTCTGATTGATCATCTGATTGATTCAATTCAACTAGATTCTGTAAATCAAGATCATTGACATCGCTATTGGAAATATTAGTTAGATGGTCTTGATTAGTATCTTCATAGGATGCATCTACTGGTTGCGGTAGATCAACACCAATAACCAAGGGAGGTATATCAATTATTTCTTCAATAGGCGTAGGAATTGGCTCACCAAATTCGTTGCCAGCTAACAAAGCATTAATGAGATTTTCATCCGCAGGCTCAACGAATGTTTCTAAGTATTGTGCTGGAATATTATCTGGCAATTCAGGCAGTGTATTTCCCAACTCAGATGTAGCGGCAACATTTTCATGCTGTTGGCTAATGCGATCAACTAGAGCATTAATTAATGATTCACCTTTCTGCTCTAGGGTTTCTATGTGACTAATTTTAGCTTCGATCGAGGTTTGGTATCCTTGGATATCTTGTTCTAGAGATCGGAAGGTAGAGCTAAACATTTCGTCTAGGTTGGACATGAATCGGACGGTTTGCTCCTGCACCTTATTGACAAATTCCTGATCACGCTGTGATTCAGCAGCATGATCAGCAGCAACCGATGGCAGATTAACTAAATTATCCTGTAGGGTTTCTTGAATTGTCTGGACTACAGTTTGATTAACGGTTCCTGTTACTGTTTGTTGCACCGTATCAGTAATTTGATCGCGAATCTGAGCCTGTAGGTAGGTGTTGACCGATCGCAATGATCGATCTAATGACTCTTGCTGTGAGGATTGAAATTCCTGAAAATGTTTCATCCAAGCATTGCGATCAGACTCTAACTGTGCAATTTCAGTACTTAACTTTTGCTTTTGCTGATTTAAAGTTATTAACTCTTGACTTATTTGTGATCGCTGCTGGGATTCGACAATTTTGTTAATACTTGCTGAAATTTCCCCAACCATCAGGGCACGTTCGACGGCGAGGGCTTGACTAACAACTTGTTGTAATGATAGCTGAACTGACTCTTTGACTACTTGTTGTAATGTCTGCTGAATTGCTTGCTGGAGTGCGGCAATCATACGCTCATTGACAAATGTAGAATTGGATTCAGGCGTGCCATTAGTCATAGTGCTAGTCTCCTGTATCGCGTCAGTGTTATCACCAATGCTATCGACTGGGGTAACAAATAGGGTTGGCAATACCTCTAGTTTATCTGTTTTGGCAGCTTGGGTGTTTGAGGTTAAATGCTCAAGATTCTTATATTGCTGTCCTTGTAGGCGTGTGACTAAATCCTGATATTGCTTATCTAGATTTCCTATTTGAGAGTCATGCATTAAGTTTTCAAGGTGCGATCGCAATTGTTTTAATTGCTCTCTTTGATGAATCATATCGGGAGATGCCTTTCTAGAAACCGATCCTATAGGTCGGCTCAGCAATACATTGATTCCATCGATCAAACTACTAATCAGAACTTTTGACATAACGCCCCCTAGATGACCTCCATGACGACACAAAATAATGGGCAAATATATACCTGAATGAGCTAGACTTTAAAGCCAAATTTGTTAGCAGACAATAGCACACATCTTTCCCCGTTTTTGCTAATATCTTGGCGATTTTTTTGTAAATTTTTTTGTGGGTTTCTGGCGAAGATAATCATGGAAAATAACTGGCATATTTCTCTGATTCTTCCGATCGCGAAAAAATAGATAAATTCATTAATTACTTAATGGTTTCAGCGATCACAACGGTCTCAAGGGTAGCGATCGCGAGTAATGCTTTTTGCAGAGAGCCGTGAGGTCGATATTCGGGTGCAGGTCAATCAAGATGAAGGTTTTGCGGTAATGACCCGTAAGGTGGAAATACTTGCGCGATCGGCTGCCCAACGAACCTTTGATCGTGAAATTATTGTTTCAGATGTATCGGTAAAAGTAACCGCACAGACTCAAGAGCAAGCTGCCATTATCTTGCAACTGATCGTTTCCCGTAACGAATGCTCAAGTCGTCCTGACCCTAAAGTTTGGGCAACTTATTTCCCAATGGCAAAGACCTTAATAGGTATCAACTAAAAAAGAGGTCACAATGTGACCCCTTCTTTATTTGTTTGGGTTTATAGCCAGCACTAGGCGATGGCTTGATTATTTTCTAGAAGGAGAATACAGTTCTCAAAGTACCAACAAAAACGGTGCTACCAGTTGTGTTGTTAGGATTAAAGATAAACTGCACATCAGGAGTAACACGGATATTGCTTGAGACTGGGAAGTTGTAGAATAATTCCAAGTTGGTTTGTGTACCGTTGCCAATTGTACTTTCGATGAAAGGCTGACCAACTGCAATACCTGCCAAAGCGCCTTCCTTAAACAGATCAGGGAATGCAAAACCAAACATCCAAGTTTGAGGATTCAAACTAGTTGCGGTAGAGGTCGCTGCGCCAAAGAGTCCTGACGTAAATGAAGTAGCTGTGCTAACCGCAATACCACGGTTATCAATTGTACCAAAGCCATAGCGACCAAACAGAGCTACGCTTTTAGCAAACTTCCACTCAAGGTTTACACCACCAGAATTAATCGTGGCGTTATTGACAGAGCCGTTGGTGTAGAGAAGTTTGAGGGCAAATGGCTTGTCACCATCAGCATTCTTAGGCGCAAACTCTAGCTCAGCCGTAGCTTGGTAGGGATCACCAAAACCGCGATTGACATTATTACCTGCGGTAGATTGGTTTCCATTACCTGCGAGATAAAGACCACGCAAGCTGAATGCACTATTAGCAATATTCCAATCAAACGCACCACCTGCACCACCAGTTTGACCATTGATCAAGACTTGGAGAGGATTGTTGATGAAGAATGTAGAACTGAAGTCAAAAGCTTCGTTATTGGCGTAGCTGTTGATGTCAATGTGGTCATAGGCATGGAGTACAGGTCCAACGGAGACACGAGCATCGCCAATATTGAAATCGTAACGCAATTTTGCAAGGGTAAAGTTATTACCAGCACCTGCAAAGTCTTGTCCATAGGTTTGGAAGCCAATATTGCTACTAACTCCAGTGGGGGCTGTGGATGATCCTGCAAGAAATGCTCCAGGAACAGTACCAGAGGAATTACCTACTTCCAGCCTAGTCTTTAACAAGTCAGAGCCTGTGAAACTGGTATTGAGGTCGAGACGAACGCGGCTAGTTACGAAAACATTGGTGCTTGTAGGAGCAGTTGCATTACCACTACCACCAGTCACGGCAATGATTGCTTCACCAGTGAGTTTGGTGGTAGTCGAAAACTGTTGAGCTTCGAGCTTAGCGGTCTTAGCATCAAGAGCATCTACGCGACCACGAAGGGTTGCTAGTTCAGCAGCAAATTCTTGTTGAAGTTTTTGCAGGGTTGCGAGGTCTTCTTTGCTAACTTTGTCAGCTAGACCTGAGGAAATAATTTCATTGACTTTATCTAAGGCTGAGTTTAATCCAGCTGCAAACTCATAACGGGTGAGTGCTTGTTTGCCACGGAATGTGCGATCAGGGTATCCAGCAATTACACCGTAACGCTCTACCAAGGATTGCAATGCGGTGAAAGCCCAGTCGGTAGGTCTAACATCACTGAGTTGAGATACTGATGTAACGTTTTGAGCAACTGGATCATTATTTATAGTTTGGCTCATTTGCGAAACAGCCGTGGTTTCTGCAAATGTTGGGCTTACTGCTACAGCCGCAATAGCTCCCAGTAAACCAAGACTACCAGAGAAATTCAAATATATTTTTTTCATATTCCACTCCTCACGAGAGTAAAGTTCTAATGTATGCATTTCTGATGTATGTATTCTGAAGTAGTTACGACTGATATGCTTTTGGTATATCAAGTCAATCCATGGGAGTAGACTTACTTAAATTACTCTTTTACAACTACAAGTGCTGATAAATTAGCTACACATTCAGAATGATATTTGTATCGTAGCACACATATAGTTATTAGCTGGTCATCCTATCGGTGCATTTATTTATTTCAATTTATTTAAGATTTATCTTTAAAACTTGTTCTTACACTTACAAAATTTACTTTTTATGTCACCAATTAATCAATATCCAAATTTAAGCGATATTTCACAGCTGTTAGAGAGTGAAAACTCCCGCGATCGCCTTCGTGCTTTAGTCTCTCTCCGAGATTTATCTCCCGATGATGCAGTACCGTTGATTTTGAAAGTAATTGATGATGATAATTTGCAGATTCGCTCAATGGCAGTATTTGCTCTAGGGCTAAAGCATACAGAGGATTGCTTTCCAGTATTGGCAAAAATCCTAGAGACAGAAAATGATTATGGAATTCGTGCTGATGCGGCTGGTGCATTGGGCTATTTGCAAGACAATCGCGCAGTAGAGACTTTACTCAGGGCTTTTTATGAGGATACAGAATGGTTAGTGCGATTTAGTGCGGCGGTATCTTTAGGTAATTTAGGAGATGTGCGAGCTTACGATGCTTTAATTCAAGCATTAGATAGTAACGAAACTATGTTGCAGCAAGCGGCAATCGCTGCTTTAGGTGAAGTGGGAGACTTGCGTTGTGTGGATAAGATTTTGCGATTTGCTCAGTCTGAAGATTGGCTCACTAGACAACGTTTAGCGGAAGCTTTGGGACACCTTAACTGCGATAAAAGTCTGTCAGCTTTAAACTACCTAGTCAAAGATGCTCATCCCCAAGTGGCGGCGGCGGCGAGGTATGCGATCGAGCTTCTGACCAGTAAATGAAGCCCCAAAAACTTGCAAAGTAAATTTTTGGGGGATATTTGGATTTTAAGAAAGTGCAAAGCGTCATAAGATAGTAGGAAAGTAAAATAATCATGATTTTAGCTGGTGATATTGGCGGAACTAAAACGCTCTTACGTTTAGCAAATAGAGATTCCAATGGATTCGTAGTCTTGTATGAAAAGCGATTTCTTAATGCTAGTTATGCCAATTTTTTAGAGCTTGTTAGAAAATTTTTAGCGGATGCCACCATAAATCTTGGGGAATTGGCAGCTTTATCATCCGCTTGTTTGGGGATTGCGGGACCAGTGCGCGATCGCCGATCAGAGTTAACTAATTTAGGCTGGACGTTAGACAGCGCTCGCCTTGCTGAAGAATTAAATCTTGATATTCATAAAATCAGCTTGATTAATGATTTTATGGCAGTTGGCTATGGTGTCTTAGGATTGCAGCGCCATGATTTATATACCTTGCAAGAGGGGAAGGTAAAAGAGCGATCGCCAATTGCTGTCATTGGTGCAGGGACTGGTTTGGGCGAAGCATATTTAGGGTGGAATGGAGATCGCTATGAAGTTTATGCCACCGAGGGTGGACACACAGATTTTGCACCAAGGAATGAGCTAGAAACTGAGTTATTACAATATTTGCAAAAACGTCATGATCGCGTATCCGTAGAACGGGTAGTGTCAGGGCGAGGCATTGTGGCGGTTTATCAATTTTTGCGCGATCGGCAGTTCTCACCTGAATCGCTGGAACTAGCCGAAAACATCAGGCTTTGGGAATCTGGCGATAATAATATAGATGTGGCGGCAGCGATCGCTAATACTGCACTAAATAACTATGGGGTTAATAATGTAACTAATGCTGAGCATTTGGCGACCCAAACCATGCAAATATTTATCGAAGCTTATGCCGCCGAAGTGGGAAATTTAGCGTTGAAATTAATTCCCAATGGTGGCTTATATATTGCTGGTGGCATTGCTCCTAAAATACTGCCTTTACTTCAAGACGGAAAATTTTTGCAGATTCTCAAAAGTAAAGGTCGAGTCAGCCCTGTTTTAGAAGATATTCCGATTCACATTGTGCTTAATTCTGAAGTGGGACTAATTGGGGCAATGTTTTATGGAGCCAATCTTTGAATATCCCATGATTGATCGTCTTGTTGCGTATAAAGAAAGCGATCGTGTAAGCGATTAGTACATCCCTGCCAGAATTCAAAACTATCAGCAACAACCCGATATCCACCCCAAAAATCAGGTAGAGGGATCTCGCCATCCAAAAATTTGTTCTTAATCTGCTCAAATTGCATTAATAAAAGCTGTCGTGAAGAAATCACAGAACTTTGTTGAGAAGTCCAAGCTCCTAACTGGCTGCCTCTAGGACGTGAAGTAAAATATTGGAATGACTCTGCGGTAGTTACTTTTTGAGCAGTGCCTGTAATGTGGACTTGTCGCTGAAGAGGTAACCAAGTAAATAGGAGCGAAACCTTAGGATTTATTGCTATTTGCTGCGCCTTGCGACTTTCATAGTTGGTAAAAAATACTAATCCATTGGCATCAAAATATTTTAGCAATACTGTCCGCATGAAGGGCTGACCTTGCTCGGAAACAGTCGATAAGGTCATGGCATTTGGTTCTAGCAACTCAGCATTACAGGCTTGCTGAAACCAAGTCTCAAATTGCTTAAAGGGATCATCTTGTAGATCTTTACGTCTTAGTTGTCCTTTTTTATATTCTTCTCTTAGGGCGTGAATGTCCATCTTGTGATTACTTTCGTTTAACTTCAGAAATTCAGTATATAGCGCTTTTCTAGTGTGTGTGATGTTAGGGACTTGCGATTTAATAAAGTACCAAATATAAAACCAGAATCATGGGGGCGGCGGAGCCGCCCCCCATGATTCTGTAAAATATGAATTGGTATCTTATTTTCTTACAAGTCCCTTAGGGATTCATTCATATTTGTGTAGGCAAATGATCTAAGCCCCAAAATTGCCTTGATGATGTTGGAATGATCCCCTCATCACCCCTAAATCCCTTTTGGTTGCTATAGTATCGGTAAGACTGCGATTATTTGATAGTTTGTTAGACAATCAGTTTAAGCGATCGATAAGTAGATTTTAGTAATGACACTATGCTAGAGACGGTAAGTGAAGCAGGACAACCAAAGGATTTTGGGGCAACAGCCATTGAGGATGTAAATGAGTCAGCGATCGCCATTGCTGATCAGCCAGTCGTTGATGATGACCTTGATTTGATCGAAGATGTGGAGATGTCTCTATTTGATCATCTTGAAGAATTTCGATCGCGGGTTTTTTATGCGTTGATCGCCGTTTTTGTCGGCGTGATCGTTTGTTTTGCAGTTGTTAATAAAATTGTGGCGCTGCTGGAAATACCTGCACAGGGTGTGAAATTTTTGCAGCTTGCCCCAGGGGAATATTTCTTCGTATCAATTAAAGTCGCTGGTTATAGTGGTTTGCTCGTATCTAGTCCTGCGATTTTGTACCAAATCGTTGGCTTTATCTTGCCCGGACTAACCAAAAAGGAAAAACGGACGATCGCGCCAATTGTTTTTGGCTCTAGCATCTTATTTGTTCTAGGCATCGTTTTTGCCTATCAGCTACTAATTCCTGCTGCTCTTAACTTCTTTATCAGCTATGGCGGCGATGTAGTTGAGCAGTTTTGGTCAATTGATCGCTATTTTGAGTTTGTGCTGTTGCTGCTATTTAGTACGGGCTTAGCCTTTCAAATCCCCGTTATTCAGGCTTTATTGGCGATGACAGGCATCGTTAATTCTGAGAAAATGCTGGCAGGTTGGCGCTATGTCGTGCTTGGTGCAGTTATTCTTGGCGCAGTCTTAACTCCTTCAACTGATCCAATGACACAGAGTTTACTTGCGGGTGCTGTTGGTCTCTTATACTTTGGTGGTATTTTCTTAGTCAAAGCAATGGGAAAATAACATTTTAGATAACGAGAGTTTTCTCGCGATTAAAAAAAGAGGAGCGCAATGGGCTCCTCTTTTTTTAAACAAACTCAGCTTCGATCGCTTCAGGTTGTTTCGGACGAGGATCGAACTCAAATAGTGAGTAGACGACATCTCGGCGGATTTGGGTCATCATATCGAGGAAAATTTCGTAACCTTCGCTTTTGTATTCGATCAAAGGATCTTTTTGACCATAGCCACGTAACCCAACGGACTCGCGTAATGCCTCCATTGCTTGTAAATGATCGCGCCAGAGGGAATCAATACGCTGCAAGATAAAGAAACGTTCGGCTTGACGCATCAAACCAATTTGCAAAGCTTCGACCTGCGCCTCTTTAATCTCATAGGCACGGCGGACTTCTTCTCTAAGGAAGGCTTGCAACTCAGGCAAGAACATTTCATCAAGCTGTTCTGGCTCAAGGTCTTGTAAGAGATTTACAAATTCTCTTACTTTTTTGACCATGGCAACCAGATTCCACTCCTCGGGCGGTAGCTCAGGATTGACATAGGCATTGACGATATCATCCATCGTGCGCTCGGCATATTCGATTACGCGATCGCGGAGGTTTTCGCCCTCAAGCACACGGCGACGTTCAGCGTAAATAGCACGACGCTGATTATTCATCACTTCATCGTATTCAAAGACTTGCTTACGAATATCGTAATAGTAGGTTTCTACCTTCTTTTGAGCATTTTCTAGAGCGCTGGTGAGCATCCCCGAACTGATTGGCATATCTTCTTCAACACGGAAGGCATTCATCAAACCTGCCACGCGATCGCCTGCAAAAATTCGCATCAAGTTATCTTCGAGGCTGAGGAAAAATCTAGTTGAACCGGGGTCGCCTTGACGACCGCAACGACCGCGCAATTGGTTGTCAACGCGGCGAGATTCATGGCGCTCAGTACCGATAACATGCAATCCACCGATTTGAGTTACTTCCTGCTGTTCAGCACCAGTGACGGCTGCATATTCACGCTTGATCAAGATGAACGCATCGCGCAATTTTTGGATAACTTCATCATCGGTCGGCGCTTTTTCTGAGGCAACAGCCAATAGATCTTCAGCTTCCAGTTCTAATTGGCTCATTCTACCCAACTTATCCACCGCAAAATCAATAGCATCCTTGAGCAAGGTTTGAGCGTCTTTGGAGAGTTCACAAGGATAAAGACTATCGGAAACCTTCCAAGTTTTTTGCTTTTTGCTATCCGATGTGCCAAAACCCTGTCCCTTTTGGATGCGATCGCTGAACATACGTTGAGCTTCATTAGTGAAGTCATCATCATTTTCAGGACGGACAATTTGGGGCATAAAGTTTTCGCGTACTTTCAGACGCGCCATATAGTCAGCATTACCACCAAGGATAATATCTGTACCACGACCTGCCATGTTTGTGGCGATCGTTACTGAGCCTTTACGCCCCGCCTGAGCCACGATTTCTGCTTCCCGTTCTACATTCTCTGGTTTAGCATTGAGCAGGTTATGGGGAATTTCTTTTTCGCTCAATAAACGGGATAACACTTCAGACTTCTCGACGCTAGTGGTTCCGACGAGAACAGGGCGACCTGATTCATGCATTTCGCGGCATTCTTCAGCGACGGCTCGCCATTTTGCAGCTTCAGTCTTGTAAACTACATCTGACCAATCCCCCCGACCGCTTTTTTGATTGGTGGGCATGGTGGTAACTTCGAGGTTATAGATTTTGCCAAGTTCTGCTTCTTCAGTTTTCGCAGTACCTGTCATACCGCCCAGTTTGGGGTAGAGCAAAAAGAAGTTTTGATAGGTAATTGTCGCAAGGGTCTGGGTTTCATTTTCGATCGGTACGCCTTCCTTGGCTTCGATCGCCTGATGTAAACCATCACTCCAGCGACGACCAGGCATAACGCGACCTGTAAATTCATCAACAATAGTTACTTCACCATCACGAACGATGTAATTTACATCTTTGAGGAATAATTCTTTGGCTTTGAGAGCATTAAATACGTAATGCGCCCAAGGATCGGCTTGGTCAAACAAATCGTTAACACCTAGCAGATTTTCCGCTAGTTCAAAACCTTCATCGGTCATCACCACGTTGCGTTGCTTTTCGTCAACTTCGTAGTGGGTTTCTGGTTGCATTTGGGCAGCGATCGTCACTGCACCCAGATATTTTTCAGTAGGGCGTTCGACCATACCTGAAATAATTAGAGGTGTACGCGCTTCATCAATCAAAATCGAGTCAACTTCGTCAATGACACAGAAATTAAAGGGACGTTGCACCACTTCTTCGATGCTAGTCGCCATATTGTCACGCAAATAATCAAAGCCTAGTTCGCTGTTGGTGGCGTAGGTGATATCACAGCTATAGTTTTTGCGTCGTTCGATTGGCTCCATAGAGTTTTGGATTAGACCGACAGACATACCCAAAAAACGATGGACTTGCCCCATCCATTCCGCATCACGTCTGGCTAGATAGTCGTTAACCGTAACTACATGGACACCTTTGCCAGAAAGGGCATTGAGATAGCTAGGTAAAGTTGCCACAAGGGTCTTACCCTCACCAGTTTTCATTTCCGCGATCTCCCCACGATGCAAGACCATGCCGCCAAGCATCTGTACATCATAATGACGCAATCCTAAAACGCGAGTCGCAGCTTCGCGTACAACGGCGAAGGCTTCGGGCAGTAAGTCATCTAGGGGTTCCCCTTGTTCGAGACGCTGTTTAAACTCTCCTGTTTTTGCTTGCAATTCGCGATCGCTCAGCGCCGCCAACTCTGGGGCGAGGGAGTTGATGAGAGCCACTTCGGGACGGAGTTTGTCGAGCTTACGCTTGTTAGGATCGCCAATCAGGTTTTTTAAGTTAAACATAGCTACCGAATGCAGTTAAAACGGGGATTCAAAAATGGAAAATTGCGCCAAACGTGATATTTAATCCGATTTTGGACTACAAGTATATATTACCCGACTGTTGAGAATACAAGCTTCGGTTATCCGAAGCAATCAGTAAACCTGTTGCCAAAATCTGTCTAATGCTGGACTATTGCCTCATTTCGCGATCGCATTTTTCTCAAAAATTGCAAAATGGCAGAAATGACGATTCGTCTTAGTCGCCATATTTATCTATGGTCATTAGACTTTAAGATCCCATCGTACTCTTTTCCCAAGCAAGAATTGATAGTGTGGGGCAAAGTCTTACACTATCAATTCTTGCTTGGGAAAAGAGATCAGTCCTAAATCATTTATAAGAAAAATATGTTGCGACTAACTGAAATTAAACTTCCCTTAGATCATTCTGAAGATGCGCTTAAATTAGCAATTCTCAAAAAATTACAAATTAAACATGAGCAATTAATTAGTTATTCTATTTTCAAACGTAGCTATGATGCACGCAAAAAGACAGATATTTATTTGGTTTACATTGTTGATATTGAAGTTGATACTGAAACATCGTTAGAAAAGCAACTAAGCGATCGCTTTCAAAATGATCCCCATGTGCTGCCCACACCAGATATGAACTATCACTATGTGGCAAAGGCTCCCGCCAATTTAGCAACTTTAACAACTCGTCCCATCGTGATTGGGATGGGACCCGCAGGAATGTTTGCAGGATTAATGTTGGCACAAATGGGATTCCGTCCGCTTATTTTAGAACGAGGTAAAGCAGTACGCGATCGCACTGTTGACACCTTTAATTTCTGGAAAAAGAGAGCCGAATTTAATCCCGAATCTAATGCTCAATTTGGTGAAGGTGGTGCGGGAACTTTCTCCGATGGCAAACTCTATAGCCAAGTTAAAGATCCTCAGCATTACGGGCGAAAAGTAATTACTGAATTTGTCAACGCAGGGGCATCTCCTGAAATTCTCTACATCAATAAACCGCATATTGGGACTTTTAAGCTCGTTGGCATTGTGCAAAACTTTCGTGCCAAAATCGAAGCCCTCGGTGGTGAAATTCGTTTTCAAAGTCGGGTAGAAGATATTGACATTCAAAATGGAAAGGCAAAAGGGGTAACTCTTGCGAATGGAGAATATATCGCGAGTAATCACATTGTTTTAGCCGTCGGCCATAGCGCCCGTGACACCTTCCAAATGCTTTACGATCGCGGTGTATATATCGAGGCAAAACCCTTTTCTATTGGCTTTCGGATTGAACACCCACAAACAATGATCGATCACGCCAGATTTGGCAATTATGCAGGACATAAAATCTTAGGTGCTGCTGATTATAAGCTGGTTCACCATTGCCAGAATGGACGCTCTGTTTATAGTTTCTGTATGTGCCCGGGAGGATTGGTCGTGGCGGCAACTTCAGAGGTGGGTAGAGTCGTCACCAATGGCATGAGTCAATATTCACGTAATGAGAGGAATGCAAATAGTGGAATTGTTGTCGGAATTACGCCCGATGATTATCCAGAACACCCCCTTGCTGGTATTGATTTTCAACGCCGTATAGAATCTTGCGCTTTTGAGCTTGGTGGTAGAACCTATGCCGCCCCTGCTCAACTAGTGGGCGATTTCCTTGCTAATCGTCCATCCCAAGCATTTGGAGCAGTCCATCCTTCCTATACTCCCAATGTGCTTTTAGGCGATCTCAGTGAGAGTATACCTGACTATGCGATCGCTGCCATCCGTGAAGCGATTCCGGCTTTTAACAAAAAAATCAAGGGTTTCGCGATGGATGATGCCATGCTCACGGGTGTGGAAACTCGCACTTCTTCACCGATTCGGATTAAGCGTAATGAGAATTATCAAAGCTTGAATACCGAAGGATTATTTCCTACGGGGGAAGGTGCAGGCTATGCAGGTGGAATTCTTTCTGCGGGAATTGACGGAATTAAGGTGGCGGAGGCAGTGGCTTTGAGTATTGTAAATAGCTAAATTAGCTATTCTTGTTGAATTGCTAATTTAGGAAATAGAATCACAAAAAATCCCATCCATGCTGAAATGGGAATTCCCACAAGAATAGTGAGCCAAACTATTTTAAACAATAGCCAACTGCCAGAAATAATTGAGAATCCTGTCAAAATAATCGACCAAGGTTGACACCACCAAGGTTTATGATTCCAAACGCTATCAGGTTTTTCTAAGGTCATTTGCTTTGAGTTTTTATTGATTGTATTTACTATTAGCGGAGTTTCGCGCCGTCACTCGCGATGTAAAATGTAAAGAGTTCGTGCTTTGCGCGAACTCTTTACATTTTACATCCGTTCTAAAACACGAATACCCAATAGATTTAATCCAAGCTTAAGAGTTTTCGCTGTGGTGTCACAGAGACTCAGACGCGAGATTTTTTCTAGTTCTTCAGCTTGTAATACAGGACATTGCTCAAAGAACTGATTGAATTTCTGACTAAGTTCAAAGAGATATTGACAGAGACGATTAGGATAAAGTTCTTCCGCAACCGCATCGATCGCTTCCGCAAATTGCAATAAATGTTTGGCTAAGATAATCTCTGGCTCTTGAGTGAGATTGACTGCATCCACATTTAAACTGGCAAAATCGATATCACCTTTGCGTCCAATTCCTTGTACACGCACATAGGCGTAAAGCATATAGGGCGCTGTGTTTCCTTGCAATGCTAACATCTTGTCAAAGCTAAAGATATAGTTGCTAGTGCGATTTTGGGAGAGATCGGCGTATTTGACTGCACCCAATCCCACTGCTTCCGCGACATCCTGTTTAAACTCAGGTGAAGCCTCAGGATTGCGGATTTCGATATCTGCACGGGCGCGAGTAATTGCTTCCTCGATAAGACTCTTTAACGCTACGGTATCACCTGATCGCGTTTTAAACTTCTTGCCATCTTCACCCAAAACCAAGCCAAAGGGAACGTGTGTAGTCTGAACAGTGTCAGGAATCCAATGCGCTCGATTGGCAACTTGAAAAACTTGGATAAAATGTCCCGATTGACCGATATCGGTCACATAAATGATGCGTGTGGCTTTGTCTTCGCGAATGCGATAACGAAGAGCGGCAAGGTCGGTAGTCGCGTAGTTATAGCCCCCGTCGGACTTCTGCACAATTAGGGGCAAAGGCTGACCATCCTTATTGGTGAATCCTTCCAAAAATACACATAATGCACCTTGATTTTCCTGCAATAAGCCAGTTTCCCGCAGATCGGCGATCACATCAGAAAGAAAGGGATTATAAAAAGATTCCCCTCGTTCTATAACTTGAATATTCAAAACATCATAAATTTTTTGGAACTCGCGACGCGATTGTTCACAGAGCAATTGCCATGCTAGTTTTGCCGATGGTTCGCCTGCTTGCAATTCCACTACCGCATTACGCGAAGTCTCTTTGAAATCTTCTTCATCATCAAAGCGTTTTTTTGCTGCGCGATAGAGTTCGACCAAATCACCGATCGCGATCGCATCAGCTTTAGTTAGCGCATCAGGATATACTTCGCGCAGGTAAGTAATCAGCATTCCAAATTGCGTTCCCCAATCACCAACATGGTTTAACCGCAGAACGTCGTGACCTTGAAATTCTAAAATTCTCGCAATGCTGTCACCGATAATCGTCGATCGCAAATGTCCGACATGCATTTCCTTGGCAATATTCGGACTAGAAAAATCAACAATTACACGCTCAGGTTTATCAACTGTGGTGATCGCTAGGCGATCACTTTTTTGCATTTTTGCTAATTGTGATTCTAAATAACTAAGTTTCAACTTTAAGTTAATAAAACCTGCCCCTGCGATCGTAGGAGTCTCGAATATCTCATTTATGGAGTCATCAACTAGTAAATGCTCAATTATTTTTGCTGCGACATCCTGCGGTTTTTGCTTGAGCTTTTTTGTTAAACCTAAAGCCGCATTACATTGATAGTCGCCAAATTTGGCATCCTTGGAAGGTGCAACGGCGGGATCATGATTAGCATATTCTTCCCCAAAGGCTGCTGCGATCGCCTTCGAGGAACGAATTTTTAAATCGGATAAAACAGAGGTTGTCATGGATTAGTAGTCACTTTTGCCTTGGTTGATCAATATAGCGTTTTTTCTGAGCCAATCAAAAAAATTGGGGACTTACGATAAGGCGATCACTCTTAGGGATTTAGGTAGTCCTAAAAAGGAAAGGATGTAGGAAATAAGTAGAAGCTTCTTATGGCGGTAGCCATAAAGGTGGATTTCAGCAGGGTATCCAGCAAAGTAAAGTGGACATGGACACAAAAATGTTGAATCTTGTAGATGATCAAACGATTTGTCAAATTACAGGTTTATCGATCTTGGACTTAGAAGCTCTAAAAGTCTCAAATCCTTAGCGTAGTATTATGAATAACCTGTGATCTCGCAGCCTTTTAGATTTAGGTCTATTTGGTAAGTTGTCTCGCCGAATCAGGAATCCTCGTCACTTCAGTGCGGGGAGTGTCTAAGTTAGCAAAATTTTAAGTTAAGTAACTCTTTAGAATGTCTCAAAGCCAAACTAATCTCGCAACCCTCTTAGAACGTGGTGTTGTCGAAATATTTCCTAATAGCGAAGCCGAAAACCTGCGCGATCGCATTCAAAAAACCGATCGTCCGCTACGCATCAAATTAGGGATCGATCCCACGCGCCCTGACTTACACCTCGGACATACAGTTGCCTTGCGTAAACTGCGTCAGTTCCAAGATGCAGGACATAAAGCGGTTTTAATCATTGGTGACTTTACGGCTCAAATCGGTGATCCCACAGGGCGATCAGAAGCCAGACCTAGACTCACTCCTGAAGAAGTCGCCTACAACGCAGAAACTTATTTAGATCAAGCCAAGAAAATTCTTGATTTTTCTAGCGATCGCTTTGAGTTACGTCGTAATGGTGAATGGTTAAACAAACTCGATTTGCAGCAAATTATCACTTTACAAGCCAGTATGACCGTCGGGCAAATGCTCGCCAAAGAAGGATTTAGCGATCGCTACGAAAAGGGTAATCCAATTTATCTCCATGAATTCCTCTATCCCCTACTACAAGGCTATGACTCCGTAGCGATCAACTCAGATGTAGAACTAGGTGGCACTGATCAAAAATTTAATATTCTTGTAGGTCGTGACCTGCAACTTAAAGATCCAACTCGTCAAGGTAAACCTGCTCAATTTGGCTTGTTGCTGCCCCTATTAGTTGGTTTAGACGGTGTGCAGAAAATGTCCAAATCCCTCGGTAACTATGTTGGACTCACCGATGAGCCATTGAGCATGTATTCCAAGCTGGAAAAAGTGCCTGATTCTCTAGTCGATACTTATTTTGAGCTGCTAACCGATGTTGATATTGCGACCTTACCAGCAAATCCCCGCGAAAAGCAAAAACAATTAGCAAGAGCAATCGTTGCTCAATACTATAGTTCTGAAATTGCCATCCAAGCCCAACAGGACGCTGAAAAAATTGTTCTTGCAGGTAATACAAATGATCTAGGCGATATCTCGGAATTTGACCTCAAGCAAATTAATTTTCCTGTACCTTTACATTATCTTGTTAAGGCCTCAGGACTCTGCAAAAGCAATAGCGAAGCTCAAAGCCAAATCAAGAATGGAGCAGTCAAACTTGACGGAGAAAAACTAAGCGATCGCACCTTTGCGACTGTTGAAGAACTATCAGGTAAAGTATTGCAAGTTGGCAAGAAAAAGTTTTTGCGCTTAACATAACCCAAAAGGATGAATACGGCGTAAAGAGCCGCATTCATCCTTTTGTTAGCAAATCTTGCATTGCTATAGCTAAGGTGCAGTAGAAGCAGTTGGTTTATCTCCGTCTCTTAACTGATCTCTAAGAGAACGTAAAGTACTGGAAATTGATGAGAATGTCTCATCTTTCTGTAAAGCTTCCAAAATCTAAATAGCTCTTAGAAACCATTTAAGAATTACTTTCTGGTGTCAAAAGCTTTAAAAGCCCCCCCTCAATCCCCCTTTCTTAGGGGGATTGAGGGGGGGCTAGACAATTCTTAAATGGTTTCTTAGGATCACTATCTCAGTACTAAATGAGTTGAGAAAGGCTTCGACTTCGCTCAGCCATCGGAATACTCTGGCTGAGCGAAGTCGAAGCCCTATTTTTCTCATAAATGATTTATGACTGCTATATAACTGAGGAAATGAATTTATGGAGTTAAGTATTTAATGGTGAGGCACTTTACTAAGCAATTACGAGCTGAATTAAATGCTGTGTTGCGATCGCAAGTTGATTTATTGCCCAGCAACGCCAGTCTATTAGTTGCTGTGTCTGGTGGGCAAGACTCCTTGTGTTTAGCAAAACTATTGCTGATGCAACGAGATAAATATAATTGGAACTTAACGATCGCCCATTGCGATCATTGTTGGCGAAGTGACTCCAGCGCTAATGCTAATCATGTGGAAAAAATTGCAAGGGAATGGGGAATAGATTTTTGTTTGAGAATTGCGGAAATACCTCCCAAAAATGAGGCAATTGCAAGGCAATGGCGCTATGCAATGTTAGTGGAAATGGCGCAGATTCAAAAATGCAACTATGTAGTTACTGGGCATACTCGTAGCGATCGCGTTGAAACTTTAATGTATAACTTGATGCGCGGTAGTGGGGCGGATGGGTTGGCTTCCTTAACTTGGAAGCGATCGCTTACTTCTGAGATCAATTTAGTCAGACCTTTACTAAACGTCAGTCGCCATGAGACCGCAGGATTTTGTCGAGAAAATCAAATTACTGTTTGGGAAGATAGCACCAATCAAAATCTAAATTATCGGCGTAATCGTTTGCGTTTAGAAACGCTTCCCTATCTCCAAACCCATTTTAATCCACAGATAGAAACAGCGATCGCGCAAACGGCCGAGCTTTTATATAGTGATGTGATGTATTTGGAAGAGCAAGCTAGTCAGTTTTTTGAAGAGAAAGTTTCAGTGGTTTGGGAAGAGCAATCACCTTGTTTACATCGGCAGCTTCTACAGGCTCAACCCTTAGCTTTGCAAAGAAGAATTGTCCGACAGTTTTTATCTCGCTATTTAATCCATCAGGTAAATTTTGAAGATATTGAGCGATTTTTAAATCTATTAGATGCTCAAAACCGATCGCAAAGTTCTCCTTTTAATGGCAATATTTTTGCCTTTGTAGAACATCCTTGGATTTTTCTTCGCAAATAATTTTAAGGTTCGCATCGCGAACCTTAAAATTATTTGCCGCCGAGAGCGATTAGCGCGAAGAAACTCCCGCTATTCCATAGGCAATGCAGAAGCATTGAAGAGAGGAGATTTTTTGAGCGCCAATAGACAAATCCCATCACTATTCCTAAAACCGTTAGAGGAATGATATCAGCAAGATTTAAATGGGCTACAGCAAATATAAATCCACTAAGAGCGATCGCTGCCCAAACTGGTAAAAACTTAGTGAGGGAAGGAAGTAAAAATCCGCGAAACAAATACTCTTCAAAGAATGGCGCGGCGATCGCAAGAGTTGTCCAAAGTAAAAACTTGGGCAAAACATTTTGACTTTGAGTCAAAATTGGTAATAGAGGATTCCCGCCACCTTGACCTTGGAGAAATTTTTGGCTAATCACAGAGACAATTAGTACTAAGGGAACAGCGGCGAAGTAACCACCAATCCCCCATGCTAACCACTGTGGTGAATTGAGCTTGAAACGAAACCAGCCTTCGGGTAAAGGGCGATAGGACGCGAGACTAGTTTGAATAATGGGTATCATTGGGATAACAGAGAGCGTGTAGGGAATTAATACTAGCAATGCTTGTACTGTGAAATCTTCACTAGCCATTGATTCCAGTCCTAATAACTCAAAGCCCAATGGCAAGATCAATTGAGTGGTTAGACAAAATGCGGTAAACCATAAAATCATTACTTCCCAAGTTGTTCCAAAACCCCAAGGTACTTGCCAATTAACTTGTTGGGGATTTTGATCAATATCGCTTTGAGATATAGCACTGAAGGGAGAAGATTTACGAAAGAAAATCCATTGAACGAGTAATCCTACCCAGAGTAATACGCCAATACTGCCGCCAAGCAGAGGGATGGAGTTGATAATAACTAAGCGGCTAATTGCTAAATTAACTTCTGTCTGTGATTGCTTTTTTAATTCGATTAATTTCTCAGTTCTTTGTTGAGCTTCGTATAACTTTGCTAAAGAAACTTGTCGATACCAACCATCAAGGGTGCGCCGCAATTGGGTTTCTGCATTAGGAAATAGGGTCGTCGGCTCTGACCATAATCCTTTGAGGATTTGGGCAGTTAATCCGTGGGTAGTGATCGATTGATTTTCTAATTCACCAACACTTGCCCATGTGGCGATCGCCCCTTGAATATCACCAGTTTGTATTTGTAACAATCCAGCACGCACACTAATTTCACTAACACTAGTTAGCTTTTTTTGGCGTTGTTTGGAGAGATATAGAGAATCGTCTGATTGTTTATTTGATTTTTTACTAGTACTTTGAGATATTTGATCAATCTGTGTAAGGGCGGATTTATTGGCGTGGAGTAATTCCTGATAACTTCTTAGGGATGGTGCATAAACATCTTGAGGATTACCATCGCTGATGAAGGATTGGAATAGATTTCCCACGGAATTATCTGCTGACTCCTCAGAGACTTGAGTTGCTTGTAAAATCAAATCTGTCTGTAATAAATCTAATCTTGTCTGCTCCTGTGGATTATTCCAACTTGCCTGTAAAGTGAAGACAATAAAAAAAACAGACAATAAACTGAGAATACTTAATAGTAATGATTTCGCTTTCAAAGCATTCAAAGATTTATCGTTTAACGATTGAGAATCCATTCCTTTCTTTCTTTTTTTAGGCAATAGGGCAGACTTTGGCGTGAGCGTTTGTAGTTATCAACCAGAGTTTAGTCTGCTGGCTTAGCGGGCAGACTAAGCTCTTATATTAAGCTACTTAGCAGAAAGACAAAGCAGAGTTGATCCTATCATTTCGATCCTATAAATCGCAAACCAGCTATTCCCAAGACAATCAGACCAATACAAATAAATCTTGGTAAGTCGCGAGGTTCTCCTAAAAGTGTGGAGCCAACGATCGCTGTGCCTACTACGCCAATGCCTGTCCACACAGCATAACCTGTTCCTACGGGTAAAGTTTTTAAGGCTTGGGCAAGGAGGATAAAACTGGCTACAAGGGTCATGAGAGTAATTAGACTGGGGACGGGTTTGGTGAATCCATCACTATATTTCAAGCTACTTGCCCAAACGACTTCTAGTAGTCCTGCGATAATTAAATTAATCCAATCCATTAGGTTTATCTAGTGTTATTGCCTAAGGAATGCTCCCCGGAGGGGAGCATTCTTACTTTGTCTGTGTGCGTAAGGATAGTGAGCTTAAAACTACACTAACGGAACTAAGTGCCATCGCTAAACCTGCGATCGTGGGGTTGAGAGAAAAACCAAAACTAGGATAGAGAAATCCTGCGGCAACTGGAATTGCCAGAGTATTGTAGGCAAAAGCCCAAAATAGATTTTGGCGGATCTTGTTGAAGGTAGCTCGACTTAGATTAATTGCGGGGACGACATCACTAAGCCCGTGACGCATCAATACTATATCCGCAGTTTCCATAGCCACATCGGTTCCTGAACTGAGGGCAATGCCGACGGTGGCGCTGGCAAGAGCAGGGGCATCATTAACTCCATCACCCACCATTGCTACGCGCTGACCTTCAGCCAATAACAAGAGAATAGCGGCTGCCTTACCCTCTGGCTTCACTTCGGCGATCGCCCTTTCTGGAGGGATGCCTAGCTGATTAGCGATCGCATTCGCAGTTTCTTTGCGATCGCCTGTGAGCATCCACACTTGTAAACCCATCGCCTCAATTTGGCGAACAACTTCTGGAGCTTCAGGTTTTAGGCGATCGCGAATGGCAATAACACCTAGAAATTGATTGTCAACCGCTACAAAGATCGGAGTTTTACCTGCTTGAGCTAACTTTTGTGATCGCTCTAAGATCTCGCTAGGAATTTCCACTTGGCGATCACTTAACCATGCCGCATTACCCACTGAAATTGTTTCGTTAGTAGTAAGTATTGATTCCACGCCGCAGCCTGCAACGATTTGCGAAGATTTAGTTGGTAATAATTTGATATTTAATTCATGAGCTTTCGTGATCGTAGCTGCCCCAAGAATGTGATTTGCGCCAACCTCAGCACTAGCCGCTATTTGTAAAACTCTTACGGCTGATATCGGAACTTCGCGATCAACTGCGCTTTTAAAAGTAATTTGATCGATAACTTTGCGCCCAAAAACTATTAAATCATTGGTGAGAATATCTGTAACTTCAGGTTGACCTGTTGTCAAAGTGCCTGTTTTATCAAAAACTACCACGGATAGTTGATCGATTTTTTCGAGGCTTGCCCCACCTTTAATTAAAATCCCCTTTTCTGCACCCATGCCCGTACCCACCATCATCGCTGTTGGTGTCGCCAAACCCAAGGCACAGGGGCAAGCCACCACCAAAACCGCGATCGCTAAGCGCAAACTAAAGACTATTTCTGCATGAAGTAAGCCGTACCAGACCAGAAATGTCAAAGCCGAGATTACCATTACCGAGTAGGCAAAATATCCCGCTACGCGATCAGCTAAGTATTGAATAGGTGCTTTGCTAGCCTGTGCTGATTCCACTAGGGACACAATTCTTGCTAAGGTTGTCTCTGCACCAGTTTGCAATACTTGGACAGTGATCGCGCCTGTGAGGTTTAAGGTTCCGCCTGTGACCTTTGCGCCCATCTGTTTAACTATGGCCATGGATTCCCCTGTGAGCATTGACTCATCAATGCTAGAACTGCCACTAATAATTTCTCCATCGACAGGAATTTTTTCGCCTGCCCAAACCAAAAGGCGATCGCCTACCTGCAAATCCTCCACTGCCATTGGCACTTGAATCTCGCCATCGCTAGAATTAATTAATAATCTAGCGATCGCAGGTTGTAATTCCATCAGAGCATGAATAGCACTAGAAGCTTTTCCCTTAGCGCTCTCTAACAAAGCCTGTCCTAGCAGAACAAACCCCAATAGCATGACAGGCTCTTCAAAAAAACATTGCCAGCCTAATTGAGGAAAATACAACGAGATCGTACTGGTGACATAGGCAGAAATAGTTCCTAGCCCAACCAAGGAGTTCATATTGGGGGCGCGATACCATAGGGATTTCAATCCATCCCACCAAATTGGACGACCCACCCAGCCTATAGCTACCGTGGAAACTACCCAATGGACATACATATTTCCTAGTAGTGGTAAATCGATCATCCCAATCAATCCTAAATGCCCCAAGATCGCTAAAACTACTAACGAAGCGGGGATCGCTATTTCTTGGCTTATGCCAAACCAAAGAGTTTTAGACCTACTGGCAGCAGAACTTTGACGTTGCAAATTTGCTTGACGATCGCGTTTATTAATAAATTCTGCCGAAAACCCAGCCTTAGCGATCGCATTAATTAAAGGTAATGCAAAGTCCTGCGGTGAACTCACCGAGATTTCACTGCCATAAACTACGGTTGCTTTCTCCGTCAGCAAATTTACACTCGCCGCCTTGACCCCATCACAAGCGAGCAAACGTTTTTCCACCACCGCCACACAACCCGCGCATTTCATAC
Organism: Pseudanabaena sp. UWO311; assembly: GCA_943371975.1. Classification (GTDB taxonomy): domain Bacteria; phylum Cyanobacteriota; class Cyanobacteriia; order Pseudanabaenales; family Pseudanabaenaceae; genus Pseudanabaena. Next base: position 38,930 of record CALRWX020000013.1, read on the forward strand.
CCGCGATCGCTAAGGTCAAGGAGTTAGATGATGAACTGTTCGCTGTCGTTGCTGTCGTCGTTATCGCTGTTATTGATTGAGTTACCGCCACAAACTTGTATCCAAAATCTACAAAATCTACAAAAAATCTATAATTGAGTAAGTAACTACATTACTTTGCCTTAACCTAAAATTGAGGAATTTTTTGAAAAGATTACAGTGTCGAAGCCCTATTTTTCTTAATAAATGATTTAGGTCTGCTATATATTTTAGTGGCTAGTACTAATTATGTGGCTGCTAATCTTACATAGAAACATTTCAGCTAGGGTTATAGTGAAATAGTCAAGACTATTACTCATACTATTGCCAATATCTATTATCTAGATTAAGGCGTAGCATTTTTAGATAAGTACATGTAAGTTTTGTGAACTCACTAGATGTTTGGTCTTCCCCCAATGGTTCAAAATTCCCTGACACTGAGTTAGCTAATGTCCATTTCTGACAGCAAGTTTTCTATTCATTTTTGGGGTGTACGAGGAAGTATAGCCACCCCTGGTCCAAGTACAGTGCGCTATGGTGGCAACACTCCCTGCGTAGAAATGCGCTGTCAAGGTAAGCGACTGATCTTTGATGGAGGAACGGGGATCAGGGTTTTAGGTCAGCATTTGCTTAAGCAAATGCCCATCGAAGCCAATATCTTCTTTACACATAGTCATTGGGATCACATTCAAGGATTTCCGTTTTTTACGCCTGCTTTTATCAAGGGCAATTTGTTTCAAATCTATGGCAAGGTTGCACCGACTGGACAAACGATGCAAGAACGTCTAGAAGAACAGATGCATCACCCTAATTTCCCTGTGCCATTAAGGGTGATGGGGTCATGTCTGAAGTTTTTTGATGTGGAAGTTCCCAGTGTGATTGAGATTGGGAATGAAGTAACTGTTGAGGCGATATTGCTTAATCATCCGGGGGAAGCTACAGGGTATCGTGTGAATGTTGGCGATCGCTCCGCAGTATATGCGACTGATACTGAGCATTATCCTGATCGTATTGACGAAAATTTAGTGCATTTGGCTCGTAATGCTGATGTTTTAATTATGGATGCCACTTACTCTGATGAAGAATATTGGTCTCCGACTACTCCGAAAGTTGGTTGGGGGCATTCAACATGGCAAGAGGCAATCAAGGTTGCTGAGGCAGCAAATGTCAAAACCTTAGTAATTTTTCATCATGATCCTTTGCACAGTGATGATCAACTAGATGTGGTTGGAAAGTTGGCTAAGGAGAAATTTTCGGGAGCAGTGATGGCAAGGGAAGGGATGTGTATTTCTATTCCTATGCATGAAGGAACTAAACCTTTAGTGCAAGTATAATTAAAAAGCACCACCAACTAAAACAAATGAAGGCAGTGCTCCGTGCAGCTTTCATTTGTTTTAGTTGTATACCTAGAATCTTGAATTATTAATGTTATTTTTTTGTACTCTAAATTTTCCTCGTACCATAGTAGGTTCATGGTCGTTCGTTGTAGCTTAGGCAATTTAACCAAATGTATACAGTTTTAGAAGCGATCGCTACTGCCAACCCACCCTATAAACTCACCCAGTCTGAAGCAGCAGACTTTATGTTGCAAACCGAAAGTTTATCGGTTCCGATTAGAAAAAGAATTCCCTCAATTTATGCCAACTCAGGAATTGATTATCGATATAGTTGTATTCCTGATTATGGGGGTAATCTGCAAAATTTTGAACTTTATCCACCTAATTGGGAACTTACACCTGCTCCAAGCACCTTTAGTCGCAATCAGAAATATGCAACCTATGCTCCAAAAATTGCTTTGCAGGCATCACAGCAGGCGATCGCTACAGCCAAACTTACGGCTTCAGAAATCACCCACTTAATCGTAGTTAGTTGTACAGGCTTTTCTGCACCCGGAATTGATATTCACTTGATCAAGCGTCTGGGACTATCTTATGAAATTTCCCGTACAATGATTGGGTTTATGGGCTGTCATGCCGCCTTTAATGGACTAAAGTCTGCGCATGCAATCTGTCAAAGTGATCGCCAAGCTAAAGTTCTCTTGGTTTGTGTGGAGTTATGCTCTTTACATTTCCAAGTTGCCGATACCCTCGAAAATACAATTATTAATGCCATCTTTTCCGATGGATCTGCTGCCGCTATTCTCACTTCACAACCATTTTCCCAAGCAAAAGGAAAACTTGCTTATACTGATGGTCATTGTCTCTTGCTGGAAAATACAGAGGAGTTAATGAACTGGACGATTGGTGACACTGGCTTTTTGATGAACTTATCACCGAAGGTTCCTGAAGTAGTTGCAAAATATTTACCTAATTATTTGCAAAGCTTCTTAGGAAAACATCAACTAACACAAAATGATCTTAATTTCTGGGCAATTCATCCGGGGGGCAGAAAAATTATTGAGCAAATTCAGTCAATTTTTGCACTGAGTGATCGCATGGTTGCTGCCTCCTATGAGGTTTTGCGGCGTTATGGCAATATGAGTTCGCCAACGGTTTTGTTTATTCTTAAAGAGATTTTAGAAAACCATCAAGCAGGAATCAGCGATCGCTATGGTTCTACTTTTCACAATGGCATAGCCTTGGCCTTTGGCCCGGGGTTATCAATAGAAGGTTGTCTATTTCAGAAAGTTTAACCCTCTATATTTCTTGTCAACAACGGGCTTAAGACCCTTGTTGACAAGAAATATATTCTGCTTCATCAATTATTTCAGGAATATCTATGCCTTCATTTCAAATTCGTACAGATCAAGATGAGTTGATGGATGATTTCACAATTCAGGATGAGCGTCTGACAGATGCTTTAGAGCAATTGCGCCCAATTAATCAATTGTTAGGTGGCTATGCGACGACGATGGAAGTGATTGCTCCATTCTTAAAATCAAGAGCAAATCAAAAAACGCGCATTCTTGATTTGGGAACTGGTATTGGTGATTTCCCTGAATATATTGTGCGCTGGGCGGCGGCGCAATCTCCTGCGATTAATGTGGAAGTTGTAGCGATCGATGCGAATCCTATAACTGTAGATTATGCGCGTGAAGCATTACAAAAGCGTTTACCACCAAATCTGCAATCAAAAATCAAAGTGGAAGTTGCTGATGCTTTAGCGCTTCCCTATGCTGATGGTGAATTTGATATTACGATCGCTGCTATGTTTTTACATCACTTTGCCCATGAGAATGCGGTACAGATTGTGCGATCAATGCAGCGTGTATCCAAACATGGAATTTTGATTAATGACTTACATCGTCATCCTTTCGCCTATTATGGAATCTATGCTCTCACAAGACTTTTACCTGCGGTAGATATGGTGCGAAATGATGCTCCGCTATCGGTTTTACGCGGCTTCAAATCCTCTGAATTAAAAAAGATAGCGGAATCCGCAGGTTTAATCAATTTCTCTCTCAAGTGGCGCTATGCCTTTCGTTGGGTGCTAAGCACAATAAATTTCTAAGTTATAAAGGTAAAATATGAATTATGACGCGATCGCGATCGGTGCTGGGTTATCGGGCTGTAGTGCCGCCATTCAACTAGCAAAACTTGGTTATCGAGTTCTCTTGCTAGAGCAAAGCCATTACCCGATGCACAAGCTATGTGGCGAATTTTTATCCGTTGAAGTTACCGAAGCCTTTGCGAACTTAGGCATATTGGAACAAGTTCATAAAATTGGCGCATATCCCATTCATCGCGCTTACTTAACCACCTCTGACGGTGCATCCTTTCGCAGTCCATTGCCTAGCTCTGCCCTCGGTTTGAGTCGCTATCAATTGGATTTGATGCTATTTGAACGCGCACAAGCCTTGAATGTAACATGCATCGACAATACGAAAGTTACAGGTGTTAAAGGAAACTTAACAGAAGGATTTACGGTTAGTAGTAGTAAAGGAGAATTTTCGGGACGATTGGTATTAGGAGCATTTGGGAAACGTTCTTCCCTGGATCGCAGTCTTAACCGTAAATTCATCCAAAAGCGATCGCCTTGGATTGCCTATAAAGGACATTTTACAGGTGTGGATATTGGTGACGTAATTGAATTACATAGTTTTCCCAATGGCTACTGTGGGCTATCGCAAATTGAGACAGGGGAAATTAATGTTTGTTGGATAGCCCATGAGCGCGTCATGAAAGAGACAACCCATCCAGCATTAGGTATTCCTGAATCTCTAGCTAAAAATCCTGTACTAGCCGATCGCTTCCGTCATATGCAACGGACTTCACCATCATTACAAGGCTTAAGCCAGATTAGCTTTGCCCGTAAAGGGAACTTTTACAATGATATTTGTATGATCGGCGATACGGCAGGCATGATTACGCCGCTTTGTGGCGATGGCATGGCGATGGCTTTGCGTTCCGCAGAAATAGCTGTTCCCTTTGTCAATCAGTTTTTAGAACAGCAAATTAGCGAGATCGCCTTTAAACAGCAATATGAGATCGCATGGAAAAAGGAATTTCAAAAGCGTTTGCAACTAGGACGAATCATGCACAATTGCTTTGTCCAGCCGCCTCTCGCGAATATCGGCGTGAGTTTATGTCAAATGCTTCCCAATTTAGGGAATTGGATTATTGGCGCGACTCGCGGCAAACCGCAGCAATTAATCAACAACGATCTTGCGAGTAATGCGCTCACCTAATGCAATGCCTACTCCTGCGGTGAGAAAAGCGATCGCTGTGAATAAAATTATGTTCTGGATAGGAATTGTGGAGGTTTTGGGAACTAGATATCCAAAAATGGCGATCGCTCCTGACAAACCACTAAAAAACAAACCAACAGTCAAACCTGAAAATACTTTAGGAACCATAGTCAGAGCAAAGGCAACCATGCCATTATTCACCGTACTAAGACAGATCAACATCAAAAACAGGATCACAAGAGATGCGACCGCGCCATAACCTGCGGATAGCAAGCCTAAGCCCGCCGCAAAACCACCCAAACTAAAGATCATTAATCGTTTGTTATCGATTAACTTCGAGAGTTGCCCTGTAGCTAGGGCTATCAAAGCCTGCAAGATCAATGTCGCTCCCATTAATATATCAATAGGTAGCCCTGTAAGGCTTGTAATGTCTTTACTATAAGTTCCCCTTAATACATCGCCGAATAATCTCATACCTAAACCAAGCGCTGCACCAACAAACATCACAATTACGAAATTACTTAAATAATCTCGAACTGGCAACGATTCATTTTTTTCTAATTCAGGATTGAGATTTTTGGGAATATAAAGCATGGCATTGCGAAGCCCTGCTACACCTGCGAGCAGTGAAAAAGAAGCGATCGCAAAGGTTGTCGGTGCGCCCAGCCCCAAAATAAAGTTAGTTGCTAAAGGTCTAATCGAACCGATTACCCCCCCGACCAAAGTTAAAATACTGCCCGCAAGCGGTAATTGAGTTGATCCTGCAAAGCTTCCGATTAGGCAAATAACGGGACTGCGAAAGGTTGCCATCATCACTGCCCACAAAATTGCTAGTAAAGGCAATATCAACCGAGTGACATCATTTGCGCCACCAAAGATGACAACAGATGGTAAGCCAATAAACAAAGCCGTTGCGCCGATCACTCCTGCCACAATTAAAGGCATTCTAGTGCTATACCAACGCTGCCAGCGATCGGATAGTCCGCCAAATAATGGCTCAATAATTACTGCGATCGCACTTTCAATCACCAATAGTATCGATGCAAATTGCTGAGCTTGGCTTGAGGGATAGGCAAACACTTGTTCGATAAACTTAGGCAAGTATACCGAATAGGCAATCCAAGTCAATGTAATCGCCCCCTGCACTGAAGCAAGACTCCATACTTGCAGCCAAAGTACTGGTGGAGGTGATTGATTTGATGATGGGGCGATCGTCATAAAAATTCCCTTGCTTAGGACTTAGAGAGAGTCGCGTAGCGACTCTCTCTAAGTTGTTTATTTTTTTAATATACAACCTTGCATAGAAATTGTGCCATCGGGCAGAGTTGCTCGGCATAGATTTGCCTGACTAAGATCGACATTAGTGATATTTGCATTAGTGAGGTCGGCGCGATAGAGATCAGCACCCTTGAGGTTTGCACCCGTCAAATCTGCACCATATAGACTGGCATTACGCAAAGAAGCATTGCTGAGATTGGCTCGATTGAGCTTGGCATAGACCAATTCAATGTCAATTAAATTTGCATTTTGCAAATTAGCCTCAGTCAGATCAGCATATTTCCATCGGCTATTTCTGGCATTTGTTCCAGACAGGTTTGCTTGGATCAAATCACTATTAATTAAGAAAGTATTGCTAAGGTCGGAGTTGCTAAGATCTGCACCACGAAAATTGGCATAATACATAGTGCTAAAAGCCAAAATTGCACCAGAAAGAGCGCTTTGGCGTAGATCGGCAACGTCAAGGAATGATTCCCTTAAATTTGCCCCATTTGCATTAATGCGACTCAGTTCACAGCGCTGACAGGTGCGGTTTTCCAATAGAGCTTTGAGATGTTCAGCATTTTGCGCTTGGACGCTAGATGCCACACCAATCGTCATAACACTAGTAATCAGGGTGCTAGCGATCGCAGTGACGGAATGAATAGAGGTTGTTGACTTCATACGAAAGTACCTAAATTTAGCAATCCTTTCTTAATTGTTAACACAGGACTACCCACTACAACACAGCAAAATGTAATAAAAACCCAGAAAAACTAGAAGTTTGTATCACCCGCATAGCGGGCGACACAAACTTCTAGTTTTTTTATACTTAGCTACTTAGCATTGAAAATTTTATATCGGCGAGATAGAGTTATATTTCCTAATTTTAATAACTGAACTGATGGTCTAATGATTTTGTATACTGGTAGTGTTTTGTTGATATTTTGTGATGGATCGTAACTGAATGTTCGAGCAGTTTCTAGAGACCTATGGTTTATCTTTTCGACCCGAAGTCATTCCCATTTTGGGGGTACTAATTCTGCTAGAGGCAATTCTGTCTGCCGATAATGCGATCGCCCTTGCCGCGATCGTGCGAAGTTTGCCCGATCCACAGCAAGAGCAATGGGCGCTACGTTATGGCTTGATCGGTGCATTTGTGTTGCGTGTTGTTTTGATCTTTACAGCAACATGGGTCATTAAATACTGGCAGTTTGAACTAGCAGGTTCGCTTTATTTGCTATGGCTTTCAGCCAAATTCTTTTTAGAAAAGGCTCAAGAAGGTCATGATGCAAAGCATCCAGTACGCATGGCAGATAAGTTATGGCAAGTTGTTGTCCTAGTATCACTGACAGATTTAGCATTTTCGCTCGATAGTGTGACAGCCGCAGTAGCGGTTGCTCAGGAAACTTGGCTGGTATTAATCGGTGGGGTTGCAGGAATTATAGCCTTACGGTTTTTAGCAGCGCTTTTTATCCAGTGGTTATCAGAATTCACCAATCTTGAATCTGCTGGCTATTTGATTGTGTTGCTGGTGGGATTACGCCTGTTTATTAAGGTGTTTTCCGATGACTTAGTTCCGCCTGAATGGTTGATGCTGAGTTTAATTGGCGCAGTTTTTCTGTGGGGATTCTCGAAGCGGGTAGCCGTCGATGAGACTGAGGCTTAAACACTAAAGAAAGGTGATACAAAGCATCACCTTTCTTTAGTACTTACAATTTAGCGAAAAACAGAGTAGAAAGAGGCACAATTAGCAAAATGTTTGAATATCCTGAAGACCTAAAATATACTAACTCCCATGAATACATTCGATTATATGAGAATGTTGCCACAATAGGTATTACAGCTTTTGCGATCGATCAGCTAGGAGATATTGTGTTTCTCGATTTGCCTGAAGTAGGTACAAAAGTGGAAAAAGGACAGACTTTCGGCACAATTGAATCAGTCAAAGCTGTGGAAGATATCTATTCTCCTGTGACGGGAACTGTGATTGAAGCAAATACCAATCTAGTTGATGAACCTGAAAATATTTCTTCTGATCCCTATGGCGCGGCATGGTTACTCAAAGTGAGTATCGAAGATGAAAGTGACTTCAATGATGCTCTTTCCGCCAGTGAATATTCCGAAAAAGTAGAAGGTAAATAATTTAAGGCTGATGTTACGTGGAATGAATATCGCCCTCACCCCCCAGCCCCCTCTCTCATTAAGGGAGAGGGGGCTGGGGGTGAGGGTCTTATAAGCTTCGTAACGCCAGTTATGGCTAACAAAAGAGCGCTTAGCGCTCTTTTGTTAGCCTTTTGTTTGCGGTAAACGTGGTGGTAACTCCACTGTAAAGGTAGAACCTTGATTAACCACACTTTCTACATAGATTGTGCCACCCATTACGAGTACAAGTTGCTCCGTAATTGCCAAGCCTAAACCTGTACCGCCATGCCTGCGGGTGGAAGACTGATCGACTTGGCGGAACTGCTCAAATATGGTGCGCTGAAACTCTGGCTCGATACCAATGCCTGTATCACGGACTGAGATCAGGATATTTGATGTGGCGAATGGTGATAGAGCTGCTTGATCATTCAAGTTAGGGGCTATGACTTCTGAGGATGAAATTTCGATAATTTGGTCAGAAGTTTTAGCGTATTTTAGCTCGACACAAACTTCGCCATTATCCGTAAACTTAATCGCATTAGAAACTAAATTCGTAATTACTTGTTTAATCCGAATCGAATCATGGTAGATCGCACAAGTGCCAATCTGATTCTCAAATACAAAATTGAGGGATTTGCTATTAGCGAGGGGGTGTAGGCTCTCGCAGGTATGATGGATTAATTCATCAAGATTGAAAAATTCGGGATGTGCTTCCATTTTTCCTGCTTCAATCTTTGATAGGTCAAGAATATCGTTAATCAGGTCTAATAGATTTTTGCCATTGCGAAGGATACGCTCGATCATATCCACTTGACTTGGTGACAGGGCATCACGACGCTGGCGTAGTAAAACTTGTGAGAAGCCAATAATCGCATTCATCGGTGTTCGCAATTCGTGACTCATATTCGCTAAGAATTGACTCTTGAGTTGAGTTGCTTCTAGTAGTTGAGCATTTTGCGCTTCAATCTGATTGATTAATTGAGCATTACCGATCGCAATCGCCGCCTGTACTCCAAAAGAAGCTAAGAGATTCAAATCTTCGCGAGAACTAGCTCTCTCTAAATGACAATGTCCGATCGCTAATACTCCCAAACGCCCAGAGCGACTTGATTCAATCGGTACACATAAAGCACTTTTTACAGGCAAAGACTCCACTAGATACGACTCACCCACCTTGATTTCAATGGGAATTCCCTCTTTAAATACTTGGGCAATCAAATTCTGAGCATCTAGATCAAAGGACTCTTGCAGTTGGAAATCATTTGGTAATCCTTTTGCTGCCGATAAAGTTAATCGATTCTCTTTAGGATTATAGAGCGCAATTACACAAATTTCCGCCCACATAATTGCATCACAAGTAGCTTCTACTACTGATTCCAATAGAACATTCAGATCTTGCAACTGTTGGTTAATCAAGTTTGTGAGGCGTTGCAAAATACTCATGCGCTTTTGCTGCTCGATCATGATTTTGTTTGTCTCTTGCAACACTTTGTCCCGATAGCGTTGCTCCGTGACATCCCGTAAAATCATCACACTACCAATGAGTTCTGATTCTATACCCACAAGTGGTGCAGCCTTGGTGCTAAGGATGATTTCATTGCCTTCAGGTGGACGAAGAACTACTTGATCTTCTACTACTTCTCCTGTAGACATGGCGCGAAATATAACCAAATTTGCTAAATCTACAGGTTTCCCATCCTGATGTCTAATGTCAAATTGTTTGACGATCTCTTCCATTGACTTAGCAATTACAGGTGATGCAGGTACGCCATCGTTCACTGGGCTAAAGCTGAGAATTTTACGCCCTGCAGAGTTGATTTTGAGAATCCGTCCCGCAGGATCGCTGAGCAATACACCATCGGCAAGCTGCTCGAAAACAGTCGTTAATTCTTCGCGCTGACGGGCGATCGTTTCGATGCTTTGGGCATTACTAATTGCTGTGGCAAGGCGGCGACCGATGGATTGTAGAATATTTCGTCCGCGATCGGAAAGCGGTGTGAGACTACCTAGAAATAGAACTCCCACAAGACTACTCCTCAACATCAGGGGATAGGCGGAAAGGCTCTGGGGTAGTAAATCACCAACGGGAGTACGATATACCAGAGTTTGTCCTTTGAGGCGATCGCCTTCCCAAATGATTGCTTCTTGTAATTGTCCTGCTTGACCGACAATTCCTTCTCCAAGGGTGATTTCCGTCAGCGCTTGACTAGTTTTATATCCCCATTCGGCGGCTAGTACTAGACATCCTTCGGGGCGTGAGTTAGTTAATTCCCAGAGATAAATGCTGCCAAGTTGAGCGCCTGTGAGCTTGCAAATTTCTTCTAAACTTGCCTTAATCAATTTATATTGATCGGTGGTATTGACTAATACGCGATCAAGGGATTGCAGCGCAAATTGGATGTCACGGGCTTCGAGAGTGGCAGTTTTACTTTCCAAATGCGCCGCCATCCGATTAAAAACCTTGGCAAAGTCCCCGATTTCATCCGCCCGATTTAACTGCGATCGCGCTGCTAGATTACCTGTAGATAGCTCTTCGGCAGTTTCCGAAAGTTCTGTTAGCGGTGGTTGAATACTGCGAACAATCGAAATTGCGACAAATAGCCCAGAACCTAACCCCGTCGAAAGAAACACGATCGCCAGCCATGTCGTAAAGGCTTCTAGTTCGGGTGTGCCTTGCTGGATATGTAGTAACAAAATTAGGGTGGCGGTGGCTAACAAGGAGGTGCTAGTGGTCAGTCCAAAAATCAAGCGATTGACTAAACTTTCACGGCGGGGCAGGTTGGCATTGATCATGGAGCTTTAGTTTAGTTTGGCGATCTAGTTTGATTTTAGTACTGTTAGTCAAGTTGCTTAAAGGCGATCGCGCCAGACTAACTCAATCTTGCGCCCGATGAAGGTAATCAACCCAGACAGAGTAAACGCCTGGTAATGGAACAAACCCTATACTTGAGACGATCGGCGAAAATGCTAAATACATGCCGATACCCATGACAGTACCTGAATATTTGTGCGAACGCGATCGTTCACGACACCTACTAAAACTTTCAGGCGATTCTAGTATTTTCCAACGCGATCACCTTTAGCGATCGAAATTGTGTCTACTAACTGGCGCGATGATTACTATTTAAAATTTGCCGATTATGAAGATATGGGAATAGCTGAATATTGGATTATTGATTATGCTGCATTAGGTGGGCGTAATTTTATCGGCAATCCTAAACAACCGACTATATCAGTTTGTAATTTAGTGGATGGAGAATATCAAATTAGTAAGTTTCAAAATAGCGATCGCCTAATCTCGCAAACCTTCCCTGAACTAAATCTCACCGTAAATCAGATTTTCCAAGCAGGGGAAAACTAACTATAAAAAAGCACGCAGCGCGTGCTTTTTTATTGCCAAGCAGGATGGGAAAAAATCGCCTGTATCGTTTTATTGCCTCGCAATTGGTTAGAAAGCGGCAAATGCCCCCTTGGTGCGTCGATACTCCAAATAAACTCATTTGGGTACCGAGTAAACGATCCATCTTTTTTCCAACCAATCTTTAACCAAAGCTTTTCCCAGCCCTTGCCCAGACTAAGCCAAATTTTACGCTGTACCGAAAACCCAAACTTACCTTCGGAATAAACTAGCCAAAGGTGATTAATTGTCTGTAAATCACTAACGGGAATGGATTTTGTATCGGTAAAATATAGCCAACCTCTCGCTAAAGCAGCCTCACCAGCCGCTTCACACAACTTTTTGCTAGTAATGCGATCGGCTTCTTCAAAGTCTTGTTTCGCTAGCAAGATTTGAATTGGTTGATAATCGATCGCCTTCTCAGACTTGAGCGTAACTACCCCATTAGCATAATGAACTTGCGCTAACTCGATCGCTTTCGGCAAGTCGCTTTGCAATAATACTTGGTGAATTTTGCCATCAATCCATGTCACCTCAGTATTAGCTGCTTTGCGGGCTTGAATAAACTCATCCAATATTTGTAACCCCTCTTCTCCGAGATTAACTAATTCGGCGATCGCAGGTAATTGGTTTGCCTCTTTCCCTGAAAACAACTTATCTTTTAACGCAGTTAGCTTTGTATCCATCAGATCTTAAAAATCGCAAAAATAAAATTGCCAATAAAATTGCAAAATCGCACAACCTAGAATTTACACCTTTATCTAGCCCAAAAAACTAAAAGGCAGCACCCATTGGGTGCTGCCTTTTAAATTTCTAGACAATTAGTCGATGTAGCCCATTAGTCCTGCATTGTCGATCGCATTAGAGGCAACAGGTCTTGTACCACCCATCTGGGAATAAGTGTCATCGATCACTAAGCCTGATGAACCCACAGGACGCTCACCAGCAATGTAAAACTTATCAACAATTACAAAGCCATCTTCGACAATGGGGCGTTCACCTGAAGAGAGAAATGTGCTAGTCACATGTACAGCACCACTGGTGATTGGACGGGTAGCGCCCATAGAGGCGTAAGTGCTGCTAACGACTAATTTGCTAGCTTCGATGGGGCGTTCACCTGAGCTATTGAAATATTCAAAGGCACGAAAGCCGCCATCAATAATGGGGCGATCGCCATAATGCTTGAGAGTTTCAGTCACGGTTAATGATCCTTTTTGTTCGATCGATGCAGCGACGACGGGCTTAGTCTCTTCTTTTACGGCTAGGGCTGCGATATCAACAGTACCAGTTTTAGTTGCTGCTTCAGTCTCTGCCTTAGCTTTATTAGGACGAGATTTATCTGTATTTTCAGATTTAGGGGCTTCGGAACTATTACTCATACGGGGTTAATCCTCAAATTTATTTCTAAAAAAATCTTGCTAACTTTTTAATTGTGCTTACTGAGAAGTAATTGTTTTCGCGATCGCTAAAAAACTTGTAAAGTTATAACCTGTCAAGTTAATTCTACAGAAAAAGTTAATGTTATTAATCTTTTGCGCGATCACTTATTAATTTGGTTATCTTAAAATTTTTCTAGAAGTGCGTATGGTTAATTCTATAGCAATGCAAGTTTCCCTTAGGACATAAAACCCCAATAAACATAGGCGGCACAAAGCTCCACCTGTGTTTATTGGGGTTTTTAATTGCTATAGCAAGGTCTTTTTTAGGCTGTTTGCATACGACATCTTGATATCACTCATAAGTAATTTCAATTTCTGTAAACAAAAAAGAAGCGGCACTTTGCGCCGATTCTTTTTTTGTTTTAGCCCAAAGCGGGCATGACTCTCGGTAGCTCTAGACGTTGCGGAGAGTTAGAGCGACGGGTACGACCAGAAAGCCGGAAACTAAGGCTTTGCAATTCGATATGTAGTTGGCGATTTTCCTTTTGCAAGGCTTCGATCTTTTGCTTGATCGGTACGATCCGTTCGGCAAACTTAGCACGATAAATATTGGGCAATTCCTGCACGACTTGTTCCAACATCTGATTGCGATCGCTCATTTCTTGGATAATTTGGCGTAGTTCGATGGCTTCGCGATCGCGCTCTTGGATTTGTGCTTGGGTCGCCATAAGTTGATGTTCGACCATTGCTAGCTTTTGCTCTAAAAAGCGCATCTCTTCAGAATGTTGCTCATGCACCTCAACATTAGGCAAAAATGCAGTATTCCCCTTTACCAAGCGAAAAAGCTCTTCTGAAAGCTGCTGGACTAGCAGATCTTTTTGTTCTAACTCGACCTTAAGTAAATTTATTTCCTGCTGAAGATTTGCCGCTACATTGACGGTTGCATTTGCTATTACATTTTCAGAGAAAGTTGCTACGTTATTTACTGTGGCATTCATAGGTGCGATTCGTTAGGGGATTTAGGCTAAGATTTATAGCACACAAGGATTAAATTGGCAATTATTTTTCATGGCTCCTAATGGAAGCCAACTAAATCTAGCTTGATGTATAGCGCTCCGAAATGAGTTGAAGCCTGCGCCTGTCGAAGCCATAAATGATTTCGGATTGCTATAGATTATTTTTTGATTTTTGTTACAAAGCAGATGTATATACTTTGTTGTGCATAGCGAGGCGATCGCCGCTAATTGGTGCGATAAAGTGCGAAACTTATCCTTGTTGAATTGCAAACATTTGAGCTACGAGTTTGAAACAAGAATCTTTAGGGCAATCTTCGGGAAAATCTTCAAAGCGCTCTTCTTATTGGCAGATGCGAGATTACATTTATCCCCAACGTTTTCTAATCGCTAAGGCATTTTTATGTACTTTAGTTTTTATCGGAACGATGCCACTCTTGGCGGAACTGCTGGGGCGAGTTTCACAAGCTCTGAGTAAGGGAGATGTTAATGCTATTTTGCAGATCGCAGCCTTTACGGTGGTGATGTTTGTGTTTCGAGGTCTGGGACAGTATGGACAGGACTCAATGATGGCTCAAGCTGCGCTCAATGCCGCGAGGGATTTGCGCGTTGATGTCTATTCCCATTTGCAAACCCTTGATTTGGAATATTTTGCAGAATCTCGAACTGGAGACTTGTCCTATCGCCTCACGGAAGATATTGATCGCATTGGTGAAGTGATCGGCAAATTTTTTCATCAATTTGTGCCGTCAGTATTACAGTTGATCTTTGTACTTTCGTACATGATTTATTTGAATTGGATTTTGACACTGACAACTTTGGCTGTTGCCCCCATGATTGCTGTGTTGATTGCATGGTTTGGCGATCGCATGTTACGCCTCAGCCGTCGCAGTCAAGATCAAGTTTCTAACCTCGCCGCCTTACTATCAGAAACCTTTAGTGGAATTCGACTCGTTCGCGCCTTCGCCACAGAACCCTATGAAATCGAGCGTTTTAAAGAGGAATCTGAACAAAATAGTCGTCGAAAATATGCCGCCGATCGCGTTAAGGCAATTCAATATCCTGTAATTGGTTTGTTAGAAGCAGCAGGGATTTGCTTTCTATTTTTACTTGCTGGTTGGCTCATTTCTAATAACTGGCTCAAGACTGAACAATTCGTTGCCTTTGGTGCAGGAGTCGCTCTCTTGATCGACCCAATTTCCTTAACGACAAATAGCTATAACGAACTCAAGCAGGCAGAAGCTTCTGTTGATCGTATTTTCGAGATTTTTGAAATTCAACCCGTTGTGATCGAAAAGACTAATGCGATCACTCTTCCCGAAGTCACAGGTAAAGTTGAATATATCAACGTTGGCTTCCATTACCAAAGCGATCGCTCTGTTCTTACGGATATTAATCTAGTCGCTAATCAAGGAGAAGCGATCGCTCTAGTCGGTGCATCGGGTGCAGGCAAATCCACCTTAATGAATCTCTTGATGCGTTTCCACGATGTCAAATCAGGACAAATCCTGATTGATGGCTATGACATTTGCGATGTCCAAATCAAGAGCCTCCGCAATCAATTAGCCCTTGTTCCTCAGGAAAACATTCTCTTTTCAGGAACTGTTGCTTCTAATATTGCCTTTGGTCAAAAGGATTATGATGCTGAAGTAGTAGAACAAGCGGCTAGAATTGCTAATGCCCATGATTTTATTATGGCACTTCCCCAAGGCTACGATACATGGGTGGGTGAGCGTGGAGTTAATCTCTCTGGTGGTCAACGTCAAAGGCTTTCCATCGCTAGAGCCGTTCTCCATAATCCCAAAATCTTGATTCTTGATGAAGCAACTTCGGCGCTTGACACAGAATCAGAAAGTCTTGTTCAAGAAGCATTACAACGCCTAATGCAAGGACGCACAGTATTTATCATCGCCCATCGCTTAGCAACAATTAGAAACAGCGATCGCATTATTGTTCTAGAACAGGGGCAAATCGTCGAATCAGGAACCCATGACGAACTACTACTACAAGCTGGACGTTATGCTCAATTGCATTCCCGCCAATTTGACAATATTGGATAGACATTGCACAAATAAAAAATGAGGCGTTGCATAATGAAGTATGAGTTCAAACAAGAAAGATGAAGTGTCCAAAGTGTGGATCAGAACACATAAGGAAAAATGGAATTAAGCAAGGAAAGCAAAATCACATTTGTGCTGACTGTGGACGACAGTTTATAAATCCCAGTGAA